>JBGSRQ010000275.1:0-4196 GCA_041737515.1 Rhodobacterales bacterium
AGGTTCTGCGCGCGGTGATGGAGCGTGACCAGCGCGACGAAACCCGCGCCGATGCACCCCTTTGTGCTGCGGCAGATGCCGTGACGCTGGATACCAGCGCCGTCACCGCCGATCAGGCGGTTGCGCAAGCCATCGCGCTGATTGCCGCGCGGATCGGCTGAGCCGTCCGATTTGAACAGCTTGTGTGCGCGCAAAGCCATTGTCGTGGCGGGACGAAAGCGCAGATATGTCGCGAGCCCACACCGCTGGCCTTGCGCCGCACAACCGAAAGATCGTTCTCATGTCGCTGCACGAAAAGCTGAACTGGCGCTATGCCACCAAAAAGATGGATGCCGAAAAGTCGGTGCCGCAAGCCAAGGTGGATCGCATTCTGGAAGCGGCCAATTTGGCCCCCACCTCAAGCGGTCTGCAGCCCTTCGAGATCATTGTGGTGACCAACCCCGAGATGCAGGCCAAGCTGCGCCCGGCGGCCTATGACCAGTCGCAGATCGTCGATTCGAGTCATCTGCTGATCTTTGCGGCATGGGACAATTACACGGCCGATCGGATTGACGCCGTGGTGGCCCACACCGCCGCCGAGCGCAAGATCCCGACCTCGGCGCTTGCGGACTACTATGACAACCTCAAAGCCCAGTATCTGCCGCGCGACGCCGAGGTGAACCACAACCACGCCGCCCGTCAGGCCTATATTGCGCTGGGCGTGGCCCTGGTGGCCGCGGCCTATGAAGAGGTCGACAGCACCCCGATGGAAGGCTTTGATCCGGCTCGGTTTGACGAGATTCTGGGCCTGCGCGCCAAGGGGCTGCGGTCGGTCGCGCTGATGGCATTGGGCTACCGTGCCGCCGAGGGGGATTGGCTTGTTGGCATGAAGAAGGTCCGCAAACCGATCACCGAACTGGTGACCACCATTTCGTGACAAACGGGCAAGGGCAGGAAAGGGCGGCGCCCGGAAAGGGGCGCCGCCCTTTCCCTTGCCAGCAAGGCGCCGAACCGTTATAGGCCGCCCATTCGACAAGGACTCGTTCAGCCCGGACTTCCGGGATGGCGGGATTATTATATCGCGATCAAAGACCGGCGGAGCCAACCGCATGGCCAGTGAAATCGAATGAAAAGGAAACCACGAACCAATGTCTGCCAAAACATCCATGGAAGAATTCGAAGCCCTGCTTCAGGAAAGCTTCGAGATTGACACCCCCGAAGAGGGCTCGGTTGTCAAAGGTCGCGTCATCGCCGTTGAAGCGGGACAGGCCATCATCGACGTCGGCTACAAGATGGAAGGCCGCATCGATCTGAAAGAATTTGCCGATCTGACCGGCGCTGTCGACATCAAGGTCGGCGACGAGGTCGAAGTGTTTCTGGACCGCGTCGAAAACTCGCGCGGCGAAGCACAGATCAGCCGCGAGAAGGCCAAGCGCGAAGAAGCCTGGGACCGTCTGGAAAAAGCCTATGCCGACGAGACGCGCGTTGACGGCGCTATCTTCGGTCGCGTCAAGGGCGGCTTCACGGTCGATCTGGGCGGTGCTGTTGCATTCCTTCCGGGCAGCCAGGTTGACGTGCGTCCGGTGCGCGATGCGGGCCCCCTGATGGGTCTGAAGCAGCCGTTCCAGATTTTGAAGATGGACCGTCGTCGTGGCAACATCGTTGTGTCGCGCCGCGCCATTCTGGAAGAAAGCCGTGCCGAACAGCGTGCCGAAGTGATCGGCAACCTGACCGAAGGTCAATCCATCGACGGCGTGGTCAAGAACATCACCGAATACGGTGCCTTCGTTGATCTGGGCGGCGTGGACGGCCTGCTGCATGTCACCGACATGGCGTGGCGTCGCGTCAACCATCCGTCCGAGATTCTGGCGATTGGCGAAACCGTCAAGGTTCAGGTCATCAAGATCAACAAGGACACGCATCGCATCAGCCTTGGCATGAAGCAGTTGCAATCCGACCCGTGGGATTCGGTGGAAACCGCATATCCGCTGGAATCGATCCACAAGGGCCGTGTCACGAACATCACCGATTACGGCGCGTTCGTGGAGCTTGAAGCCGGTGTCGAAGGTCTGGTCCACGTTTCCGAAATGAGCTGGACCAAGAAGAACGTCCATCCGGGCAAGATCGTCTCCACCTCGCAAGAGGTCGATGTGATGGTGCTGGAGATCGACAGTTCCAAGCGTCGTGTGTCGCTTGGCCTGAAGCAGACCCAGCGCAACCCGTGGGAAGTCTTTGCCGAAACCCACCCGGTCGGCGCCGAGATCGAAGGCGAAGTCAAGAACATCACCGAATTCGGTCTGTTCGTCGGCCTCGACAACGACATCGACGGCATGGTTCATCTTTCGGACCTGTCGTGGGATCAGCGCGGAGAAGACGCCATTCAGAACTACCGCAAAGGCGACGTGGTCAAAGCCCAGGTCACCGAAGTGGATGTCGAGAAAGAGCGGATTTCGCTGTCCGTCAAGGCACTTGGCGAAGACAGCTTCTCGGATGCGGTTGATGGCGTGAAGCGCGGCTCGATCGTCACATCCACAGTGACGGCCGTTGAAGAAGGCGGGATCGAAGTCGAATACAACGGCATGAAATCCTTCATCCGTCGCAGTGACCTGAGCCGCGAGCGGGGCGAACAGCGCCCCGAGCGTTTCCAGGTTGGTGACAAGGTGGATGCCCGCGTGACCAACATCGACAGCAAGACGCGCCGTCTGGGCCTGTCGATCAAGGCGCGCGAGATTGCCGAGGAAAAAGAGGCAGTCGAGCAGTATGGCTCATCCGATTCGGGTGCGTCGCTGGGCGATATCCTTGGTGCGGCCCTGAAGGCCGACAAGTCCTGATCGGGATGCCTTAAGCGTTGCAAAGGCCCCGCCAATGTGCGGGGCCTTTCGTTTTTGCGCGTCTGAATGCCGATTTTCCAAGCCAGAAGCGGGGTTTACTCTTTGTGCCCGAAAAATTTGTGCCTATAGTCTCGTGATAAATTCGCCGATAAACGCGATGTGGCGGCTGCCAGCTAATGCCACGAGGGGGGACTGCCTGATGATCCGTTCGGAACTGATCCAGAAGATCGCGGATGAAAATCCGCACCTGACGCAGCGCCATGTAGAGCGTATCGTGAACACTGTCTTTGAGGAGATCATCGAAGCGTTGGCCAAGGGCGACCGGGTCGAACTGCGCGGCTTTGGTGCGTTTTCGGTCAAGGCGCGGGATGCCCGCATCGGGCGCAATCCGCGCACCGGCGAGGCGGTTTCGGTCGAAGACAAGAAAGTGCCGTTCTTCAAGACGGGCAAGCTGCTGCGCGACCGTCTGAACGGCAAGTAACGCGCGCCTTTTGGCGTGGCGGGGAAGGATAACGATATGATCCGCATGCTGCGCTATGCGTTCTTGGCTGCTCTGGCGTTGCTTTTGCTGGTTGTCGCCTTGGCCAACCGCGCGCCGGTTGTCGTGCGCCTGCTGCCCGAGAATGTAGCCGCCTATCTTGGCGGTGCATGGGCCATCGAACTGCCGATGTTTCTGGTCATTTTCGGTGGCATCGTGGCCGGCCTGCTGATCGGTTTTGTCTGGGAATGGACTCGCGAGCGCAAGCACCGCGTCGTGGCCAGCACCAAAACCCGCGAGGCAGCGCGGCTGGAGCGCGAGTTGGCCGCAATGCGCGATGCCAAGGGCGAGCCGCAGGACGACGTGCTGGCTTTGTTGGAGACCCCGCGCAAGGCGGGCTGACATGGCGTTGCGGGTCAAGATCTGCGGGATCCGCACCGAAGCGGACGTGCTGGCTGCGGCCGGGGGTGGGGCGGCCTATGTGGGCTTCGTGTTCTATGCAAGATCACCGCGCAATCTGACTCCATCGCAGGCAAAACCGCTGGCCTTGTCGGTGCCAGTTGGTGTTGCCAAGGTGGCGCTGGTGGCTGATGCCGATGACGCGGCCCTTGATGCGTTGATTGATGCCGTGCCCTTGGACATGTTGCAGCTTCACGGCCATGAAACCCCCGAACGCGTTGCCGAAGTGCGCGCCCGCTATGGCTTGCCGGTGATGAAGGCGATGGGTGTCGCAGACGAGGGCGATCTGGCCGGGTTGCACGAAATGAGTCTTGCCGCCGACCAGATATTGATCGACGCCAAGCCCCCGAAAGGCGCTGATCTTCCCGGCGGCAACGGGCTGACATTCGACTGGCGGCTGGTGGCGGGGCGGCGCTGGCTGCGGCCCTGGATGCTGGCGGGCGGCCTGA
>JBGSRQ010000281.1:0-3441 GCA_041737515.1 Rhodobacterales bacterium
GGTCTGACCCTGCCGCCGGTCGCGCCATGACCCCGGTTCAAGTGCATGCAGGCGACAGCCCCGTTATCCTGGCGCAGCCGCATGGCGGCACTCATATGCCTGCCGCGCTGATGGCGCGACTGAACGCGCGGGGGCAGTTGCTGACCGATACCGACTGGCATATCGCCGATCTTTATGACGGGCTGTTGCCGGATGCCACGGTGGTTCGTGCGAACTTCCACCGCTATGCCATTGATGCCAATCGTGATCCGGGTGGAGCGTCGCTCTATCCGGGGCAAAACACGACAGAGCTTTGCCCGTTGACAGATTTCGACGGCCAACCGATCTGGCAGGCGGGCGAAGAACCCGACGCACACGAGATTGCGGCCCGCACCGCCGCCTTTCACGCGCCCTATCACGCAGCGCTTGCCGCCGAAATCGCGCGGGTGCGCGCTTTGCACGGGGTTGCGGTGGTCTATGACTGCCACTCGATCCGGTCGCAGATTCCATTCCTGTTCGACGGACGTTTGCCGGTGTTCAACATCGGCACCAATGGTGGCACCACCTGTGCGCGTCAGATCGAGGCGATGGTGGCGGATGCCTGCACCACCTCGGGGATGGAGACGGTTCTGAACGGGCGTTTCAAGGGCGGCTGGACCACGCGCCATTACGGGCACCCCCGCAACGGCATCCATGCGATTCAGATGGAAATCGCGCAGCGCGCCTATCTTTTGGCGGAAGCATCGCCTTGGGATTACGCGCCGGCGGTCGCAAACGCTGCACGAAGAACGCTATCCAACCTTTTGCAATCACTGGATACTCTTGCCCGTTCGGGCACATTGGAAGGGGCCTCACATGCTTGACCGCAAGAACTCGCGCGACGTTTATCCCGCCACCGGCACAACAATCACCGCGAAAAGCTGGCAAACCGAGGCGGCGGTGCGGATGCTGATGAACAACCTGCACCCCGATGTGGCCGAGAACCCGCATGAGCTGGTGGTTTATGGTGGCATCGGCCGGGCCGCGCGATCCTGGGGCGATTTCGACCGCATCGTGGCGACGCTGAAAAACCTTGAGGATGACGAAACCCTTGTCGTGCAATCGGGCCGCCCGGTGGCGGTCGTGCGCACTCACAAGGATGCGCCGCGGGTGCTGATCGCGAATTCGAACCTGGTGCCGCATTGGGCGACCTGGGATCATTTCAACGAGCTCGATCGCAAGGGCCTAATGATGTACGGCCAGATGACCGCCGGTTCGTGGATCTATATCGGCACCCAGGGCATCGTGCAGGGCACATACGAGACGTTTGCCGAAGCCGGGCGGCAGCATTACGGCGGCAGTCTGGTCGGAAAATGGATCCTGACCGCCGGTCTGGGCGGCATGGGCGGCGCGCAACCATTGGCGGCTGTGATGGCGGGCGCGTGCTGTCTGGCCGTGGAATGTGACGAGACGCGGATAGATTTTCGTATTCGCACCAGATATCTGGATGCCAAAGCTAAGACTTTGGATGAAGCTCTTGCGATGATCGCCGAATGGACAACGCAGGGTCAGGCGAAATCGGTGGGCCTGCTGGGCAATGCCGCCGACATCTTCCCCGAGCTCGTCGCCCGGATGAACGCGGGTGGCGCGCGCCCCGATATCGTCACCGACCAGACCAGCGCCCATGATCCGCTGAACGGCTATCTGCCGCAGGGGTGGAGCGTGGCACAGGCCAGGGCCGCCCGCGAAAGCGACCCCGGATCGGTGGAACGTGCGGCGCGGGCCAGCATGAAAACCCATGTGGCGGCGATGGTCGATTTCTGGAATGCAGGCGTTCCTACACTGGATTACGGCAACAATATCAGACAGGTGGCACTGGATGAGGGGTTGGAGAACGCCTTTGCCTTCCCCGGTTTCGTGCCCGCCTACATCCGCCCGCTGTTTTGCAAGGGGATCGGGCCGTTCCGTTGGGTGGCACTGTCGGGCGATCCCGAGGATATCTACAAGACCGACGCGGCGATGAAGAAACTGTTCCCCGAAAACAAACACTTGCACAACTGGCTTGAGATGGCCGCCGATCGTATCGCGTTTCAGGGCCTGCCCGCGCGTATCTGCTGGATCGGGCTAGGCGACCGGCATCGCGCCGGGCTGATGTTCAACGAAATGGTCGCGCGGGGTGAGTTGTCCGCCCCTGTTGTCATTGGCCGCGACCATCTGGACGCAGGTTCTGTCGCGTCGCCCAACCGCGAAACGGAAGCGATTCGCGATGGCTCGGATGCCGTGTCGGACTGGCCATTGTTGAACGCGCTGGTCAATACCGCGTCGGGCGCAACCTGGGTGTCGATCCACCACGGCGGCGGCGTCGGCATGGGGTTTTCGCAACACTCGGGCGTCGTGATCGTGGCCGATGGCACCGAGGATGCCGCCCGGCGATTGGAGCGCGTGCTGTGGAACGACCCCGCCTCGGGCGTGTGGCGGCATGCAGATGCGGGCTATGAGACGGCGGTGGACAGTGCGCGCCAGAACGGGTTGCGCCTGCCGACAATTCTGCGGAACTGAGGCCGCGATCTAATCCAGCGCCACCATATGCCTGCGGCCGATATCGCGCAGCACCACCCGCTTTGGGCCCGCGCCCACGGTATGCACCGGGCTTGGCACCTCGGCTGATGGCGGCGTTTCGGGCGGGCGGATGTGGGTCGGGTCCGGCACTGGAACAGCCTCGATCAGGCGTCGGGTATAGGGGTGCTGCGGGTTGCCGAAAACCTGCGCACAGGTGCCCGTCTCGACGATCTGCCCCATGTACATCACGGCGACCCGGTCAGAGATGTTCTCGACCACCGCCATGTCATGGCTGATGAACAGGAAGGCCACGCCGAACTCGCGCTGAAGGGCGCGCATCAGATCCAGAACGCGCGCCTGCACCGACACGTCCAGCGCCGACACGGATTCGTCGGCGATGATCAGATCGGGTTGCAGGGCCAAAGCGCGCGCGATGCAGATGCGCTGGCGCTGACCGCCGGAAAATTCGTGCGGATAGCGGTCAAGCTGATCGGCCGAAAGCCCCACCCGCGCCATCAGATCAGCCGCCCGCGCGCGCTGGCTTTGCCGGTTTCCCTGCGCATGAATGACCAATGGTTCGGTGATCAGCGCGCCCACCGTCATGCGCGGATCAAGGGCGGCCATCGGGTCCTGGAACACGATCTGCACGCAGCGGCGGTAGGCAAGGCGGCCCGCCGCATCCAGATCCGCAAGCTCCTTGCCGTCCACTTCGATCCGGCCCGTAAACGGGGCGAGGCCGACAATCGCGCGGGCCAGCGTCGATTTCCCGCACCCGCTTTCGCCCACCAGCGAGAATGTCTCGCCGCGCCGGATATCAAAGCTGACCTGCTCTACCGCGTGGACCTGCCGCGTCACCCGCCCCAGAACCCCGCCGCGAACGGGAAAACGCACGGTCACGTCGCGCAGCTTTGCAATCACCGGGCC
>JBGSRQ010000314.1:0-2947 GCA_041737515.1 Rhodobacterales bacterium
AGGCGTTGCTGCATGCCGCCCGAAAAGGCAGAGGGGCGGTCGTCGATGCGAGAGGCGTCAATCTCCACCCGGCCCAGCCAGTCGGTCGCGGTGGCACGGATATCGCCGTAGTGGCGCGCACCCACCGCCATCAGCCGTTCGCCCACATTGCCACCTGCGGAAACGCCCATCCGCAAACCGTCGCGCGGGTTCTGATGCACAAAAGCCCAGTCGGTGCGCCCCAGCATCCGGCGCGCGGGCTCGGACATTGCCAGCACATCGCGCGGACCGTCGGCGCGGGTTTCAAAGACCACCCGGCCAGCGTCGGGGGCCAGATGCCCGGCAAGGCAGGACAAGAGCGTGGATTTGCCCGACCCGGATTCGCCTACGATCCCCATGACTTCGCCGGGAAAAAGGTCGAACGACACATCCGCGCACCCGATCCGTGCGCCGTAGCGTTTGGTCAGTTTTTCAACGGTCAGAAGCGGAGCGTCACGCATTGTCGGCCTCTTGTGCTGATGTTGACGCGGAAAGCCGGGCATCCTGCATAACCATTGAAAAACTCTTTGGACTATCTTGGACCCAGCCCGTCATGCCGCCCCCCGCTCATTCTGTCGCACGCTGCAGTAATCGGTGTCGGAACACACGAACATGCGCCCGCCCGCATCATCGACGATCACCTCGTCCAGATAGCTTGCCTGTGACCCGCACAAGGCGCAGGGATGATCGGCCTTGGACGGATCGAACGGATGATCCTCGAAATCAAGGCTGACCACCTGCGTATAAGGGGGCAGTGCATAGATGCGTTGTTCACGCCCTGCACCGAACAGTTGCAACGCGGCGTTGTCCGACAGTTTCGGGTTGTCGAATTTCGGAATCGGCGAAGGGTCCATGACATAGCGCCCCTCGACCTTGACCGGATAGGCGTAAGCCGTTGCAATCGCGCCGTGCCGGGCGATGTCTTCGTAAAGGCGCACATGCATCAGGCCGTAGTCTTCCAGCGCATGCATGCGGCGGGTTTCCACCTCGCGCGGTTCCAGAAAGCGCAAGGGTTCCGGGATCGGCACCTGATAGACAAGAATTTGCCCCTCGGTCAGGGGCGTTTCGGGAATCCGGTGGCGAGTCTGGATCAGGGTCGCCTCGGTGGTGCGTTCGGTAATGGCAACCCCGGCCGTGCGTTGGAAAAACCGGCGGATCGACACGGCGTTCGTGGTATCGTCGGCTCCCTGATCAATGACTTTCAGCCTGTCCTCGGGCACAAGGCAGGCAGCCGTTACCTGCACGCCGCCGGTGCCCCAGCCGTAAGGCATCGGCATCTCGCGGCTGGCAAAGGGCACCTGATAACCGGGAATCGCCACGGCCTTCAGTAGCGCGCGGCGGATCATCGCCTTGGTTTCCTCATCAAGGTAGGCGAAATTGTAGGCGCTTGTTTCGGTCATTCCGCAGCCTCCTGCCGGGCCGCATCGGCGCGCAGTTTGCGCACCAGTTCCAGTTCGGACTGGAAATCGACGTAATGCGGCAGCTTGATATGTTCCAGAAACCCGGTCGCCTGAATGTTGTCGCAGTGACTTAACACGAATTCCTCGTCCTGCGCCGGAGCGCCTTCAAAGTCTTCGCCAAGTTCGGCCCAGCGCAGCGACCGGTCGACCAATGCGACGGACAGCGCCTTGCGTTCGCACTGCCCGAATGTCAGCCCGTAGCCACGGGTGAATTGCGCGGGCTGGGTCCGGCTGCCGGTGAACTGGTTCACGGTTTCACATTCGGTCACCTCGATTTCTCCGATGCAGACAGAGAACCCGAGTTCGGGGATATCCATTTCCACCGCGACCGCGCCGATGCGAAGCTCGCCGACAAACGCATGCGTGCGCCCATAGCCGCGCTGGGTGGAATAGGCGAGGCCAAGCAGAAACCCTTCATCGCCGCGCGCAAGCGACTGAAGCCGCAAGGCGCGGTCGGCTGGCAATTCCAGCGGGGTGCGGGTCAGATCACCAGGTTCAACCGAAGTGTCAACTTCTGGCTGTATCATGCCGTCTTTGTTCAGAAATTCAAGGATATGAGGCGCTGTTTCCGCAAGGGCCGGGGCGGTTGCCGCCGCAGGCACTGTGCCGCCGTCGGCCAGCAGTTGAAAATCCAGCAGGCGGTGCGTGTAATCGAATGTCGGGCCAAGAACCTGCCCGCCCGGCGCATCCTTGAACGTGGCTGAGATCCGCCGGATCGGCGCCATCGCGGCCGTATCCACGGGCCGCGCATTGCCAAAGCGCGGCAGCGTGGTGCGGTAGGCGCGGATCAGGAAGATCGCCTCGATCAGATCGCCGCGCGACTGCTTGATCGCCAGCGCGGCAAGATCCGGGTCGTAAAGCGACCCTTCTGCCATCACCCGGTTGACCGCCAGTGTCATCTGGCCCTTGATCTGCGCTACCGAAAGTTCCGGCACATGAATTGGCCCGCGCCGTTCTTCGGCAAGCCAGCGATGGGCGTTTTCGATCGCGCGCTCGCCGCCCTTGACTGCAACATACATCAGGCGGCCTCCACTTTCGTTGTGCGCGGCAAGGCGGCGATCCGGTTGCCCGACGTCATGAACATGTCCCAGCCCAGCGGAAACCGGCTGGCATTGTCGCGGAAGGCTTCCGTTTCGGGCAGCGACAGATGCGCCGCCTCCCGGATGCCTGGGCCGGTCAGGCGCGGGCCTTGGGCAATTAGCGTGGTCAACTCCACGATCAGCGTGGCGGACCGGTCAGGATATTCCGGCGTGCCGATGGAAAAGCGGTTCAACGGAGCCAGAGCATCCCATGTGCCGACCGCAAAGGATGCGGAATCCGCTGTGACAAGCGGGGCGGCGCAATGAAAGGCTATCCACTGCCGGACCTCGACCGTGTCATGCGACGGCGCAAGGAACATCGGCGTCGTGCGGTCGCACAGCGTCAGGATCAGCGCGCCCGCGGCAGGCGACAGAGGCTCGGGCGGCGTG
>JBGSRQ010000318.1:0-1735 GCA_041737515.1 Rhodobacterales bacterium
GGCGCCGGCGGCGGCTTTGCGGGGGGCTGTGGTCTTGGCTGCGGTTTTCGAAGTGGCCATGGTGTGGATTGTCCCATCCGGTTTCTTGTCTGGAAACACTCATACCGCTATTCCGGCTGATCGGGAACCCGCTTTCTGCACGGCCTTGTGATCAGGTGAAAAGCAAAAGGCTGCGCAAGCCATTCGCTGCGCAGCCTTTTTTCGTGGATCAAGACAAAGCGGTCAGTGGGCCGTAGCCCCCGCCGGATCATCACCCCGCCTAAGCGCGCGGGCAGCGGCGGCGGCATCTTCCGCCTCCTGATCCCATTCGATCGGTTCGGGCTGACGGACCAGTGCATGTTTCAGCACTTCGGACACATGCTTGACCGGAATGATCTGCATCCCCTGCTTCACGTTATCGGGGATTTCGGTCAGATCTTTCTCGTTCTCCTCCGGGATCAGCACAGTCTTGATGCCGCCCCGCAGTGCCGCCAACAGCTTTTCCTTCAACCCGCCGATGGGCATCGCATTGCCACGCAGCGACACCTCGCCCGTCATCGCGATATCCTTGCGGACCGGGATCTGGGTCAGCACCGATACGATGGAAGTCACCATCGCCAAACCCGCAGAAGGGCCATCCTTGGGCGTCGCCCCATCCGGCACATGAACGTGGATGTCGATCGTATCGAACTTGGTCGGCTTGACCCCGATCTGCGGGCTGATGGAGCGGACATAGCTCGACGCCGCGTCGATGCTTTCCTTCATCACGTCGCCCAGTTTCCCGGTCGTTTTCATGCGGCCCTTGCCGGGCAGACGCAGCGCCTCGATCTGCAACAGATCGCCGCCCACGCTTGTCCACGCAAGTCCCGTTACGACGCCGACCTGATCAGTCGCCTCGGCCAGACCGTAGCGATGCCGTTTCACGCCAAGGAAACCCTCCAGCTTGTCGGGCGTCACTTCCACCGATTTCACCTTGCCCTTGACGATTTCCGTCACCGCCTTGCGGGCCAGTTTCGCAATCTCGCGCTCAAGGTTCCGCACGCCTGCTTCGCGGGTGTAGGTGCGGATCATTTCCATCAGTGCGGCATCCGTCACCTTGAACTCACCCTTTTTCAGCGCGTGATTCGCGGTCTGCTTGGGTATAAGGTGACCCTTCGCAATCTCGCGCTTTTCATCCTCGGTGTAGCCAGCCAGCGGGATGATTTCCATCCGGTCCAACAGAGGCGTCGGCATGTTGTAGCTGTTCGCCGTGGTGATGAACATCACGTTCGACAGGTCGTATTCCACCTCAAGATAGTGGTCCACGAAGGTTGCGTTCTGTTCGGGGTCCAGCACTTCCAGCATGGCAGACGCCGGATCACCCCGGAAATCCTGCCCCATCTTGTCGATTTCATCCAGCAGGATCAGCGGGTTCGTGGTTTTCGCCTTTTTCAGCGCCTGAATGATCTTGCCGGGCATAGAGCCGATATAGGTGCGGCGGTGGCCACGGATTTCAGACTCGTCCCGCACGCCGCCAAGCGAGATGCGGATAAACTCGCGCCCCGTGGCTTTGGCAACCGACCGCCCAAGGCTGGTTTTACCAACGCCGGGCGGGCCGACCAAGCACAGGATCGGGCCTTTGATCTTTGCCGAACGCGCCTGTACGGCAAGATATTCGACGATGCGTTCCTTGACCTTGTCCAGCCCGTAGTGATCGGCGTCCAAGACCTTTTGGGCAGCACCCAAATCTTTCTTGACCCGGCTTTGATTGCCCCAC
>JBGSRQ010000366.1:0-1974 GCA_041737515.1 Rhodobacterales bacterium
GCCGCCACTGCGCCGCGCGATGCGACGCCCCTGCCCGACGGCAGCCTGCCCATCGTGACCCTGCTGGAGGAAACGCTCGCCGCGATGTTGGAAAGCGGCGCTGTGCTGGACGCCACCCTTGCGCGGTCCGACACCCAGCGCCGTGCGATGTGGCACATCCGCGAGCTTGCGGCAGAAATCACCTATGCCCGCAGCCCGGCGATTGATACCGACATATCGCTGCCGCTGAACCAGGTGCCCGCGTTCTTTGATCGTTTCGACGCCCGCCTGCCCGCACTGGACAAGGGCGCCGAAACCTTTGCCGTGGCGCATCTGGGCGATGGCAACGTGCATTTCACCGTCTTTCCCACCCGCGACGACCCGGCACTTGCCGATGCCGTGATCAGCGCGATCGAGGATGAGGTTCAGGCTTTGGCAGGCAGTTTTTCCGCCGAACATGGCGTCGGCCTTTCGAAACGCCCCAGCATGGCCCGGCGCAAGGATCCGGTGGCGGTGGACCTGATGCGCGTTCTGAAAGATGCGATCGACCCTGCGGGCTTGATGAACCCCGGCAAGATCATTCCCGATCGCGCTGACACGCGCTGAAATGTCGCCCGCCGTCCGCCTTATCGCGTCGCAACCGGCGTTGCGGATGCTGGCCGTTGGCCTTGCCCTGACCGGAGTGGTCAGCGGTGCTGTCTATCCCTATCAATCCTTGATCGCGATCCGCCGTATCGGGTTAAGCGATGCCACCTTTGCCGCGATGCTGGTCTTGGCCTCGGCCGTGGCGGTGATTGCAGCGGTGGGCATCGGCCTTGTCACCGATCAGCGCACCAACCGCCGCCAGACCGCGCTGGTGACGGCGGTGCTGGGTCTGGCCGGGGCCTTGCTGATGGTGGTTCTGCCGGGGCGCATCAGTTTTCTTCTGTATCACGCGCTGCTGTTGCCGATTGCGTTCAGCCTGTTTGGCCAGATGCTGGCGCTTGCGCGGCTGGCGTGCTTTGCCCACCCCGATCATCGCGACGGAGTGTTGACGACCCTGCGCGCGGCGCTGTCTCTCAGCTTTGTGGGCACACTTCTGATGTTGGCCGCAGCTTCGGGGATGGGGGTGGATGTGCTGTTTGTCTACGGCATCTCGGCACTGGCCGGGGGCGCGCTGGTGGTGCTGATCTGGAGCGACTGGCCGTTGGACGGGCAGACGCCCTGGGCAGACCCCGGATCGGGCATGGGCATCCGCATGGCGCTGCGAAGTCTGGCGCAACCAGATCTGATGCTTCGGCTGATCTGCCTTGGGGCGATCACATCGGGCGGGGCATTGTATCTGGCGCTGCTATCGCTGCTGTTTGCTGCCGCTCCGGGGCGGGGGGCCGGGGATTCGGCGCTGTTCATCGGGCTTGTTGCGGCGGTTGAAGTGCCGTTCATGTTGATGCTGCCGATGGTAGCGGGCCGATACTCGAAAACGGTGCTGATCGTGTCGGGAGGGGCGATCTATGCGGTCTACCTGCTGTTGCTGCCTCTTCTGGCGACATCGCCCGCCGTCTGGCTTTTGCCGGTTCTGGCGGGGTTGGGCGGGGCGGCGATCCTGACGCAACCGGTCGCCTATCTGCAGGATATGATGACCAACCGCCCCGGCACGGCCTCGGCCCTGTTGGCGCTGCAAAAGCTGATCGCGGATTCGGCGGCAGCTTTGGTCTTTGCGGTGGGCACGGCGGTGTCGGGCTACACGCTGGTGGCAACACTGGGGGCGGGCGTCATGCTGATCGGATGCGCGGTTCTGGCATTCGCCGACCGTCGCCGATAGGCTAATGCCAGTCGAAAAACCCCTTTGGCGCACGCGCCAGCAGCCGTTCGGCCAGCGCCGTGCCCAAGGCCACGCCATCTGCTGCCGCACCGCGAATATCGTCCGAAAGCGCTTCGGATCCATCGGGCCGCAAAATCTCGCCACGCAGCCACAGCTGATCGCCCTCCAGCACCGCAAGCCCGGCAATCGGCGTT
>JBGSRQ010000368.1:0-1591 GCA_041737515.1 Rhodobacterales bacterium
CCGGCGGCGGGCCGTGCCGACGGGTCATGTCGTGGCAGACGGCGGGCCAGACTGCAGCTACAACGGCCTCGGCCAGATCGGCGTAGTGCTGACCAGCCTCCTCCGCCCCGATCAGGCCACGCAGGTGATGCACGCCGATGCGGAAATGCCAGTCTTTCTGCCAACGGCGCGCCGTATCCAGCTTGCGTTCGTAATCGGCTTCGGCCGCCATTGCGCGGCCCAGCATCTGCGTCAGCCCGCCAACCCCCGGCCATGCCCCGAAAAAACTGCCGCCGATCACCGCATCCAGAACCGAGGCATTGCGGGCAAGATAATGCGCAAGTTTCGGCGCCGTGCCTGCGATATCGCTGATCAGATCGACCAGACTCGGGTTCGCCTCGAACAGCGAAAATATCTGCGCCCCGGCGGGCAGGCGCACAAGGAAGCCGTCAAAGGCCACCAACGCCTCGTCGGGGTTGGCGGCACGCATCAGCGCCTGCAAAAGCCGCGGCCGCAGGCGGTGAAAGATCGTGACCGCGCGTTCGGACCGCAGGGCGGGATAACCCTTCCACCCGGCAACGATGGCACGGGCCTTTTCGGAAAGCTCCGGTACCTCCGGCACCGCACCCTGGGCTGCGCCGGGGGCAAAGAACCCCTCGGTCAGCCCGTTGACCCGCTCCAGCCGCGCCGTAAGTTCAGCGCGGAACGTGGCCGTATCCTGCCCGCAAAAGGCGGCAATGCGGGCGATGCCTTCGGGGGTGCCGGGCAGGTCATGCGTCTGCGCATCGGCGACCATCTGCAACCGATGCTCCACCTCGCGGTGGGCGCGGTAATCGGCGGTCAGGGTCTGGGTCACATCGGCAGGCACCCAGCCCCTGGACGCCAGCGCCGCCAACCCGCCAACGGTCGTCCGATCCCGCAGCGATGCATCGCGCCCGCCCGCGATAAGCTGGCGGGTCTGTGTGAAGAACTCGATCTCGCGGATGCCGCCTGCGCCAAGTTTCAGATTGTGCCCCTCCAGCACGATGGGGCCGTTCAGGCCACGATGCTCGCGGATGCGCAGGCGCATGTCATGGGCATCCTGAATTGCCGCGAAATCCAGATGCTTGCACCAGACGAACGGCACCAGCGTTTTCAGGAACCGCGCCCCCGCTGCGATGTCGCCCGCACAGGGCCGCGCCTTGATGAAGGCGGCGCGTTCCCAGGTGCGGCCGACGCTTTCGTAATACCCCTCTGCCGCCGCCATCGAAATGCAAACCGGTGTCACCGAAGCATCAGGGCGCAGGCGCAGATCGGTGCGAAAAACATAGCCGCCGGCACCGACATCCGACAACAGCGCCGTCATCTTGCGGGTCACGCGGATGAAGGCGGTGCGCGCATCTTGCCAGTCGTCACCATAGCGGGTCTCATCAAACA
This sequence comes from Rhodobacterales bacterium, assembly GCA_041737515.1. Taxonomy (GTDB): domain Bacteria; phylum Pseudomonadota; class Alphaproteobacteria; order Rhodobacterales; family Rhodobacteraceae; genus JBBQZP01. Next base: position 1,396 of record JBGSRQ010000368.1, read on the forward strand.
GGCAGATCAGGTCGATGTCGGATGAATAGTTCAGCTCATGCGCGCCGGTCTTGCCCATGGCCAGAACGACCATTCCGGCGGCCGTATCGGCGGCGTCCGGCCCCTGCCCCGGCAGCTTGCCCCGGCGCAATTCATCCGCGACCAGCGTCCTGACGCACAGGTCAACCGCGCGGTCCGACAGGGCGGTCAGCGCGCC
>JBGSRQ010000370.1:0-2997 GCA_041737515.1 Rhodobacterales bacterium
CATCGGCGGGGGCCAGCACCAACTCCTCTGGTGTGGCGATCTGCACCACCGCGCCGTCCTTCATGATGGCAATGCGGTCGGCAAGCCGGATCGCTTCGTCAAAATCATGCGTGATGAACACGATGGTTTTCTGCAGCTGGCTCTGGATGCGCATGAATTCATCCTGCATCTCGCGCCGGATCAATGGGTCAAGCGCGGAAAACGGCTCGTCCAGAAACCACAACTCCGGTTCCACGGCCAGAGACCGCGCAATGCCGACGCGCTGCTGCTGGCCTCCGGAAAGCTGGCGCGGATAGTAATCCTCGCGCCCGGCAAGTCCGACCAAGGTGACTACATCGCGCGCCCGCGCCTCACGCGCTGCACGGGCAACACCCTGAATTTCCAACGGAAATGCCACATTCTGCAAGACCGTCAGATGCGGCAACAGGGCAAAGTGCTGAAACACCATGCCCATCTTGTGACGCCGGATGTCGATCATTTCGGTCGATCCGGCCTGCAGCAGATCGCGCCCGTCAAACAGGATTTCGCCGCCCGTAGGCTCTACCAGCCGCGAAAGGCACCGCACCAGAGTCGATTTGCCCGACCCCGAAAGACCCATGATCACGAAGATTTCGCCGGTCCGCACTTCAAGCGACACATCGCGTACCGCCCCCACATGGCCCGACGCGCGGATCGCATCAAGCCCAGGTTTCTGCGTCAGAATGCGGTCGGGATGGGGGCCGTAAATCTTCCAGACATGCCGACAGGCAAGCTTGATGGGGCGGTCGGTCATGCGCGGGCTTTCACGGAACTGATGGACATTTCAGGCAAGCGGCCGGGCCGGGAAATCCCCGGCCCGGCCAAAGATCACTGGCCGATCCAGCCTTTCCATTTCGCCTCGTTCTCGGTCATCCAGGCGTCAACCACGTCGTCGATCGACTTGCCGTCCACGTCCACCTCGCCGGCCATCTTGCCGATTTCGTCGTTCGTCAGCGTGAACGCGCGGATCGCCTTGGCGGCACCGGGCCATTTCTTTTCCAGCCCGACCCAGCCCGCCTTCCAGACCGGACCTGTCGGCTTGCCGCAATCATAGGCCGCGTCGGGATTGCTGCCCCATTTCGGATCAGTGTAGCAGGCATCCTCGTATGGCGGGAATTCGACCCATTCCCCCTCATACTTCAGCGGTGCCCAATGCGGGGCGTAGATCCACATCAGGATTGGTGCCTTGCGCTGATAAGCTGATTCCAGTTCGGCAAACATCGCCGCATCGGTGCCTGCATGAACCACCTCGTAGTTCAGGCCCAGCGCCTTGACGCGTTCATCGTCATATCCGGCCCAGGTGACCGGCCCGCCCAGATAGCGGCCCTTGGGCGCGGTTTCGGCGGTGGCGAATTTGTCGGCGCAATCATTCAGCGCCTTGTAGTCGGGAAGGCCGGGGCACATCTCTTTCATATAGCTGGGATACCACCAGTCTTCCTTGGCCTTCATGCCGTTCTCGCCAAAATTCACCGTGTTCCCGGTGGCGAGCGACGCGTTCAGCGCTTCGGCGGCGGTGGTTGCCCAAAGCTCCATCGCGACATCCAGATCGCCGGTTTCAAGCCCGGCAAACTGCGCCAGATAATCGGCCTGCACGAGTTCCGTGTTATACCCCGCCTCTTCCAGAATGGCGGCCATGATGTTGGTGGTGATCAACTGTCCGGTCCAGTCATTCAGCGTCAGCTTGATCGGGTCCTGGCTTTCAACCTCGGCCATGGCCGCGCTGCCAAGGGCCATCAGGCCCGCAGCAAGTGAGATGAGCTTCAGTTTCGGTGTCATATCGGATCATCCTCTCTGATGGGTTCGCGCACCAAGGCGCATCGCGGCTTTTGCCGTTCTGATACGCCGATGGTGGAAGCGCACGGCCCAACCTGTCAAACCCTTTGTCGGGTTCCTGCCGGGTTCCAGGGTTTTACAGCCAATAAAATTTGTTTCCCGGGATGGTCCGGCGCATTTCCGGTCACCCGACTGCCGCAAAAGCAGAGTCTTTCACGCGCGGCGCGGTTGCGAATCGCCGTGCCCTTGCGCAAGCGGGCGAAAATCATCCGCCTGAGTCGACAGATGCGCCTGTGCCACATGCGGCAGATCGGCGATCAGCAGGGCCGACGTTATGCCGGCCTGCACCACGGCAACGCCGTCAGGGCCGGCAATCAGCGACAGGCCGACATAGTCCAGATCGCCCTCGGTGCCGCAATAGTTGGCATAGACAATGGACAGCGCGTGGTTCGCAGCCATTGCGGGCACGGTCACGCGGGCGACATGGGTATAGGGCGCCATGTTCGCGGTCGGCACCAGAACAAGGCGCACCCCCCGCGCCGCAAGGGCTGCCACATGCGGGGCAAATTCGATGTCATAGCAGATCAGGATTGCCGCGCGCGTGCCATTCAGATCGAACACCGCATAGGCATCGCCGGGGGTATAGATTGCCTTCTCGCGCGGCCCGTAAAGCTGCACCTTGCGGAAATGCGCAACCTCGCAACCCTGCGCATTGAACACCACAGCAGAGTTGTGGATCTGCGCGCCATCCCGTTCGGCATAGCCCACACATATCCCGCAACCAGCAGTGCGGCACAGCGTGGCCAGCCGCTGATGCCACTCGCCCCCGCGCTGCTGCGCCAGCGCTGCAATGTCGGGCCGGTTGTAGCCGGGCAGATAGACCTCGGGTGCGACCAGCATTTTGGCCCCCGCAACCCCGGCCCCGTTCAGGGCAAGGGTCAGCGTTTCAAAGGCGGTCTGCGCATTGCCCTGCGGCGACGGTCCCTGCCAAAGTGCCAGCCGCAGCGTCGTGGTCCGACCGGGATCAGGGATCATGCAGCCGTTTCCTTTGCCAATGCACCCAGCCATAGAACCGGGGAGCCGCGCGGAATGCAAGACGGGCATTGCGCGCAAGCGGCGCATGCGGCCACTGGACAGCCTGCGCCCCGCCCCTATCTTGGCCGCACCACCGCAAAGGAAGCCCATGCCCGACGCCCTGATCATCGC
>JBGSRQ010000413.1:0-13791 GCA_041737515.1 Rhodobacterales bacterium
TGACCTGCACGCCCTGCCGCCGCAGCATGTCGGCTGCCGCAAGACCCCCCGGCCCCGCGCCGATGATGCCGACGGATTCGGGGCGTTCGGCGTGCGGGCGGATCGGTTTGACCCAGCCCTGGTCCCAGGCCATGTCCGTCAGGTATTTTTCGACCGCGCCGATTGTCACCGTTCCGTGGCCGGATTGCTCGATCACGCAGTTGCCTTCGCAAAGCCGCTCTTGCGGGCAGATGCGGCCGCAGATTTCGGGGAAGGTATTGGTGGCCTGGGAAAGCTCGTAAGCCTCTTCCAGACGGCCCTCTGCGGTCAGCCGCAGCCAATCGGGGATGTTGTTGTGAAGCGGGCAATGGGTCTGGCAGAAGGGCACGCCGCACTGGCTGCAGCGGCCTGCCTGTTCGGCGGCCTTCTGCGCGGCAAACTCGCGGTAGATCTCGTGGAAATCATTCGCGCGCAGGTCGGGCGGACGCTTTTCGGGCGTCTGCTTTTCGACGGTGACGAACTGAAGCATACGTTGCTGGGCCAAGACGCCACCTCGCTGCTGAATTGCTGTAAGCGCCTTGTTACTGCGGCCATCACAGGAATAAAAGTCAGCATGAGTTACCTATTTGTCGGATTTTCTTAGGTCCGACAAGTAATTTTGGACAAGGCGGCCAAATATGGGTCAGCATGTGAACCCTATATGATCAATATCCCAGCAGAAGCGCCGCCATTGCGATCGTGCCCACAATGATTCGCCACCAGCCGAACAGCGCGAACCCGTTGCGCGACACGAAATCCAGCACCCAGCGCACAACCAGAACGGCAACGATAAAGGCCACCACAAAACCTACGGCAATATCGGACAAGGCGCTTAGGTCCAGAACACCGCGGTTCTTGTAAAGGTCATAGGCAAAGGCCCCGGCCATTGTGGGCATCGACAGAAAGAAGGAAAACTCTGCCGCCGCGCGACGGCTGGCCCCCAGCATCAGCGCGCCGACAATGGTTGCCCCCGACCGTGACACTCCGGGCATCAGCGCCAGACACTGAATGACCCCGATTCTGAAAGCCGTGCCCAAGGGAAGGTCCATCGCATCTTCGTGCTTTGTGGGCGGGGCGATCCGGTCGACGAACAGCAAAACGATGCCGCCAAGGATCAGCATGACCGAAATCAGCATCGGGCTTTCAAACAGCACCCGCTTGATGAAATCATGCAAAAGCACACCAGAAACCACGGCAGGCAGAAACGCCAGCAGCACGGCCACGATAAACCGCATCGCCTTTGGGTCGCGGTGTGCCGTGGAAAACACCGCCCACAGTCTTGCCGCATAAACCGACAGCACCGCCAGAACCGCGCCAAGCTGGATCACCACCTCGAACGTCTTGCCCGCCGACTGGAACCCCAGAAAATGGCCTGCCAGCAGCAGATGACCGGTTGACGACACCGGGATGAACTCGGTCAACCCTTCGATCAGGCCCAGGACACCGGCAATAATCGTGTCTGACAAGATCAGGTCTTTCGCAGGTTCTTGGCCGAATCCTTGATTGCGGCATATTGGCCTGACGGGCGATAGCGCCACAGGTATTCTGGCAGAACTGCTTCCATCGCCGAAGGTTGGATGCCCAGCGCGGCAAAGCCTTGCGCGCCACTTGCCACAACATTATCGCGCGCAAGGTTCTTGACCTGATCGCGCGTGATCATGCCATTGGGGATCAGCCCGCCCGACACTTTCTGCAGCATGTCAAAGCCGAACCCCATGATATTCGCGGCGAAAAACGGCAGGTTCAGCACCAGCCTGCGGCGCTGGATGATGGTCAGCATGCCCTGCATCAGATCGCGGAAGGTCGCGACATCAGGCCCGCCAAGCTCGTAAATCCCGTGCGCGCGGCCTTCCACGCCAAGCACCGCTGCTTGCGCCACGTCATCCACATAAACCGGCTGGAATTTCGTATCTGCGCCGACAACGGGCAGGATCGGACCCATTCGCGCCATTCCGGCAAAGCGGTTGAAAAACCCGTCCTCCGGCCCGAATATCACAGACGGCCGCAGGACCATGGCGTTGGGAAAAGCGCGCAACACAGCAGCTTCGCCCGCCGCCTTGGTGCGGGCATAGGCACTGTCGGACTCTGCATCCGCGCCGATCGCGGAAAGCTGCACAAGGGTTTTCACGCCCTGCTCGGAGGCAATCCGCGCAATCCGCTCCGCGCCCTCTGCCTGAACCGAGTCGAACGTATTGCGGCCAAGGCTGTTCAGAACGCCGACACAGTTGACCACCGCATCCGCCCCGATCATCGCCGCGCGCACGGACGCATCATCACGGATATTGCAGAACAAGGGTTCGATCTGACCGACAGCGCCGTAAGGCTTCATGAACAAGGCTTCATTCGGGCGGCGCACGGCGATGCGTATGCGCCAGCCGTCTTTTGCCAGACGCCTCGCGATATAACGCCCGACAAATCCCGAACCGCCGTAGATGGTGACAAGTTTGCTCATCGGCCCAGCCTTCTGTGTTACCGAGCCTGCATACCTTTGGGGGCGGGGTGCGACAAGTTGCAATTCAGCCGACCCGCTGCGGCTAACCGTCATAAAACTCCGATTCTGCCCCGACGTAACCGTTCCACGCAAACCAGTACGAGATTTGGCCGGCCAACCGTTCCAGGCTTTGCCCGCCGGGGCCGATCAGCGCATTTTCGGTGATCTGCCACGCGCCATCGGCAGCCTTCAACGCCGCGCCATCAACGGCAAACGTCTGGCCTGCGCGGGCATAGGCGCGCACCGTGCGCCCCGCCGCATCGCCTATCAGAACCACATCGTGCCCGGCAAAACTGTCGTTGATCACAGGCCTGCGCATGAACGCCGAAAGGGGCCACGCCTTGGCACCACCGAACAGGCGCATGCCAAAGACATAATCCTTCTGGTTCAGGCGAAATTGATCGACGACCACCGGAAACATCAGATCCTTGGAGGCGAAGTAGCTTTGATACACCACGCCTGATCCGTAATCGCGGTCATGCCCGGTTTGCTGCGACAAAACCGTGGTGTCCCGATTGGCAGCCCGCCAGTCAGCCCAGGGAGCGATCACCACCGGGCGCTGCACCAGCGTGATGTCACGGGACGCAAGTTTGCCGACCACCGGCTTGCCGGTGAACTGGTTCCAGAGCGAGAGCGTCTCGCGGTCGAACATCAGCTTGTTCGAACGATACAGAAACCCGGACGATCCAAAGACGAATGGCTTTTCCCGCCCTTTTACCTGCGTCTCGAACAAGATCCCCGACCCGCACAGCGTGCAGTAGGCAAGCGCCAGCGGCACGCCGCCGATCACATCGTTGAACATCTCGTGCCAACCCATGATACGCAGAGGATAAGCGCGCATGTCGCCGTTGATCGCCACGCCAAAGACCAGATCATCCGGCTTGAGGTAACCCGCATCTTCCGCCGCTATCATTGCGGGATTGTCCAGCGACGGGATGCCGTCCTTGCGCACGCCACCCCAGGTGATCTCCTCCAACCGGATCTTCATGCGGTCGCGCCCAAGGTATTCGGGGCGCAGAAAGTCATCAAAATTAGGATCAATCCGCAGGTGAAGATCGCGCTTCATGCGCATATAGCTGGGATGGGGGACAACCTCTGGATGGTTTTCCTGCCACACCATCCAGTCGAACCAGTTTTCGCCGCCATCCTGCCCGGTGATCTGGTGCAACACCGTGACGATGGCCGCATCGGGGCCAGAGGTAAAGCGCAAGGCCTCGATCAACCCCGCCGCCATATCGGGATTGCCGCGCAGACGGATCGCCTCAAGCGAGCCGAAGAACGCCGCCGGATCGCCATCGACCAACGCCATCTGCGCCACATACATCGGGTCGTCTTCGGCCCGTGCGGCCCGTGGCAGCATTGCGCTTGCCGCCGATGCCAGCAAAAGCCTGCGTCTGCCGATTGCCATCAGAATGCCCCCCATCAGAATGCACCAATCCTGAACGACGGGGCGATCACGGTCGCTTCAACACCCGGTGATCTTTCAATCCTTCACGCATTGGTGCGAATCTGTCGGACGCCCCGTTGACAGTGCCGCGCGGCCCAATTACATCGCCCAGACGACACCGGCCCAGGTGGCGGAATTGGTAGACGCGCACGGTTCAGGTCCGTGTGCCGCAAGGTGTGAAGGTTCGAGTCCTTTCCTGGGCACCAGTCGTTCTCCGCGTCCTGAGGAGAAAACTAAGGGGTTCGGCAGCAATGCCGGGCCCCTTGTTCGTTCTGATGCAGGATGGTCAGTTCAGTTGACCCGTGCCCGGCACGGCTATATTGCAGCGCAGGCAGCACGCGCCGGAAGGATATCCTTTGACCATCCACTTTTACCGCAACGACTTGCCCGCCGACCTGATCCTTGGACCGGTTGTCGCGATTGATACCGAAACAATGGGCCTTGACCCGCGCCGCGACCGGCTGTGCCTTGTGCAGCTGTCGTCGGGTGACGGAAATGCGCATCTGGTGCAGATCGACCGGGGGCAGACGCAGGCCCCCAATCTGGTGCGGTTGCTGAGCGACCCTGCGGTGCTGAAACTGTTCCACTTCGCGCGGTTTGATGTGGCCGCCCTGCACAAAGCCTTCGGCGTGGCCGTGGCCCCGGTATGGTGCACCAAGATTGCCGCAAAGCTGGTGCGGACGTTTACCGACCGGCATGGGCTGAAATATCTGCTGGCCGAAATGGTGGGCGTCGATGTCTCGAAACAACAGCAAACCTCGGACTGGGGGGCAGCCAGCCTGAGCGAAGCGCAAAAGGATTATGCCGCATCTGACGTTTTGTATCTGCACCGCCTGAAAGACGCGCTTGAGACGTGTCTGATCCGCGAAGACCGTCTGGACCTTGCATTGCGCTGCTTTGCGTTCCTGCCGACGCGGGGCGAATTGGATCTGATGGGGTGGGATGAACCCAATGACATCTTCCATCACTAGCCCCACCGCGACAGATTTTCTGAAAACCGCCCGCCGCGTGATCACGCGTGAGGCCGAGGCTTTGGGCATTCTGGCCGACCATCTGGACGGCGGCTTCAGTAAAGCCGTTGATCTTATCCTGCAGGCTCAGGGCCGAGTGATCGTGTCGGGTATGGGCAAATCGGGCCATATAGCGCGCAAGATTGCGGCAACGCTGGCCTCGACCGGCACGCCCGCGCAATTTGTCCACCCCGCCGAGGCAAGCCACGGCGATCTGGGCATGGTCACGCGCGGGGATGTGGCGCTGCTTCTATCGAACTCGGGCGAGACACCGGAGTTGGCCGACATCATCGCCCACACCCGCCGGTTCGACATTCCGCTGATCGGCATTGCGGGGCGCGACGGGTCCACCCTGCTGCGGCAGGCCGATGTCGCGCTGTTGCTGCCAACGGTGGCGGAAGCGTGCGATACGGGGGTGGTGCCCTCAACTTCAACGACAATGACGCTGGCCCTTGGCGATGCACTGGCCATCGCATTGATGGAGCACCGCCAGTTCACGCCCGACATGTTCCGCGTCTTTCACCCCGGCGGAAAGCTGGGCGCGCGGCTGTCGCTGGTGCGTGACCTCATGCATGACAACCCGCCCCTGGTGGCGCGCGACACGCCGATGAGCGAAGCCCTGCTTATGATGAGCGGGCGGGGCTTTGGTGTGGTTGGCGTGACCGGGCCGGAGGGGTATCTTGAAGGCGTGGTCACAGATGGTGACCTGCGCCGCCACATGGACGGGCTTTTGTCGCTGACAGCGGCGCAGGTGATGACGCCAGCACCCCGCACCATCGGGCCGGGCGCTTTGGCCGAGAAGGCGGTTTCGGTTATGAACGGCAAGAAGATCACTTCGCTTTTCGTGGTCGATCCGGAAGGGTCGGGGCATGCGGTCGGGCTGATCCACATCCATGATTGCCTGCGCGCGGGCGTCGCCTGATGGCCCAGTCGCTGCGCGACAACGTCCATTCGCGTGTCGTCATCTGGCTGAAAGTGGTGCTGCCGCTGGCGGCGCTGGCGATTTTGTCGACGATGTTCCTGTTCTCGCGCACGATTGATCCTTCAGATGCGATTCCCTATGCCGATGTCGATGTGGCCGACCGGTTGCGCGAACCTCGGATCACCGCGCCTGCGTATGCGGGTGTCACGCAGGACGGGTCGATGCTGACCGTATCGGCAACAGAGGCAAAGCCCGATGCAGGCACGGGAGCTTCAGCCAAGGGTGTCGCGGCAGAGCTTTCCGCGCCAGACCACTCGATCACGAAGCTGGTCGCCGACACGGGCGCGCTTGATCAGGGCAATCAGCATCTTACCCTGATGGGGGGCGTCGCGGTCGAAACCTCGACCGGATACCGGATCACCACCGATACGGTGACTGTGGCACTGGATCGGACCGGGCTGGAAAGTCAGGGCAGCGTCAAGGCCACAGGACCGGTCGGACAGATCACCGCCGACCGGATGAGCGTTGCTCAAGCGCCCGACGATCCCGCAGCCTACGTTCTGGTTTTCAATGGCGCCGTGAAGCTGATATACAAGCCTGTGAAATGACACACCCCCGAGGCCCTAGATGCAGACCCTGACCCGCGCCGCCATTGTGGTTTTGCTTGGCATTCTGCCCGGTCTTGCGGTTGCGCAGGGGGCAAGCGTTGCGTTTGGCGGGTTAAAGCAGGACACAACGCTTCCGGTGGAAATCGGGGCTGACAGCCTTGCGGTAAATCAGGCCGATGGCCGGGCCACCTTCAGCGGCAATGTCAAGGTCGGGCAAGGTGATCTGCGCCTGACTGCGGCCTCGGTTCAGGTGGAATACGGCGCGGGCGGCAAGTCGATCGCGCAGCTGCATGCATCGGGCGGGGTCACAATCTCCAGCGCGGGTGAGGCGGCCGAGGCGAACGACGCGGTCTACACGATCGACAGCGGGCAGATCATCATGACGGGCGATGTGCTGCTGACGCAGGGCCAAAGTGCCATTTCCGGGCAAAAGCTGGTGATTGATCTGAAATCGGGCACTGGCGTGATGGAAGGCCGGGTGCAGACCGTGTTTCAGCCCGGAGCGACCACGCCGTGACACCGCCGCCTGATCTGAAAGTCACCGACGGCGACGCCGGATTGCACATCAAGGGGCTGCGCAAAAGCTACAAGCGCCGCCTTGTGATCCGCGATGTGTCGATGCACCTGAACCGGGGCGAGGTTGTGGCGCTTCTTGGGCCGAACGGATCGGGCAAGACCACCTGTTTTTACGCCATCGCTGGTCTTATCACGCCCGAGGGCGGGCAGGTGTTGATCGACGGGCGCGATGTGACAGCCTTGCCGATGTATCGCCGTGCCCGGCTTGGCATCGGCTATCTGCCACAGGAAGTGTCAATCTTTCGCGGCTTGTCGGTAGAGGATAACATCCTTGCCGTGCTGGAAATCATCGAACCCGATCGCCACAAGCGGCGCGAGCGGTTGGAAGAACTGCTGTCAGAATTCTCGATGACCCACCTGCGTCGCGCTCCCGCACTGGCGCTTTCGGGTGGCGAGCGTCGCCGCGTGGAAATTGCCAGATGTCTGGCGGCTGACCCGAAATATCTTCTGCTGGATGAACCCTTTGCCGGAGTCGATCCGATTGCGGTGGGTGAAATCCGCCACCTGGTCTCGGATCTGAAACGCCGGGGCATCGGCGTGCTGATCACCGATCACAACGTCCGCGAAACGCTGGAGATCGTGGACCGCGCCTATATCCTGCACGACGGCAAAGTTCTGATGAGCGGCACAACAGAGGAAATCGTGCGCGATGAAACCGTGCGCCGGGTTTATCTGGGCCAGAATTTCCGCATGACCTGACAGCGGCGTGTGACGTCTGAGTGACGAAGCTGTTGACAAGACCGCCTGCGCTGTCGCCAAATACAGGCAATGCGTGCAAAGTCGAACCCTTGCCCTCTGCCGCCACGGTCCGCCGCAAGCCGCGTTCCGCCCCATGTCCTGATTTCCAGCACCACCCAAGACCGGCTCGGCTGACGGCCCCGCCGTCGGACCACGGTCGCAATCCACGAGGAGACCCCATGCGATACCAGATCAGCGGCAAACAGATCGACATCGGCGAGGCGTTGCAGACCCATGTAAAGGCCGAGCTGGGCGAGGTGGTGGAAAAATATGCCCAGCGCCCGACCGAGGCCGTGATCGTCTTTTCCCGCAACGGGCACGAGTTTCATTGCGAATCAACGATTCACCTTTCAACCGGCCTCAATGCGCAAGCCAAGGGCCATGCCTCTGAAATCTATGCAGCTTTCGAGGCGTGCCGCGAAAAGATGGACAAGCAGCTGCGTCGCTACAAGCGCCGTTTGCGCGATCATCATCGTGACCGTACGGCACCGGTTGAATTCGACGGCGGTTCCTCCTATATCCTCGCCCCATTCGACGATGATGACGATGGCGGCACGGAAACGCAGCAACCAGTCGTTATTGCCGAGATGGAAACCAAGGTTCCGTCCATTACCGTGGGTGAAGCGGTGATGCAGATGGAGCTGGCGGGCCACCGGATGCTGGTGTTTCGCAACGAAGGACATGGCGGGGTGAATGTCGTTTACCGTCGGGATGACGGAAATATCGGCTGGATCGACCCGCGCAACACGAAGTAACGCCCCGGATCAAGGGGTCAGGATAAACGGCGCCCAATGGAACTTTCGAAACTGCTGATGCCTGCGGCCGTTAGGGTTGTCGGGCAACTGACCAGCAAAAAACGGCTCTTTCAGGAACTGGGAGAGATGGCGGCGCAGTGCTATCATCTGGATGGGTCTACTGCCATCGACGGTCTGCAAGAGCGTGAAAGTCTGGGGCCGACAGGTGTGGGCCACGGCATTGCCCTTCCGCATGCCCGCCTGCAGGAACTGGACCGGATCGTTGCGGTGTTTCTGCGTCTGGAAAAGCCGCTGGATTACGATTCGGTAGACCGTCAGCCGGTTGATCTGGTCTTTGCGCTTTTGGCACCCAAGGATTCGGGCGTTGATCATCTCAAGGCGTTGGCGCTGGTATCGCGCACGATGCGCGATCCGGCCGTGTGCGCCAAGCTGCGCGCAAATGTCGATCCGGCCAAACTGCATGCAATTCTGACCGAGGCGCGCGCGCCGCAGGCCGCCTAAGGCTTGCGCCAGGCGTCGAATCCGAACCCCATGTAGTCACGCTGATAGGCGTCACGCACCGCTGCCTCGATTTCTTCATCATAGATGTCGGCAAGGGCAAATGGCGCATCCTGGGCCACAGCATGGAAAGCAGGTGGCGTGATGCCGGTTTCGGCGGCCAGAAAGGCAAGACCCGCGTCAATGCTATCTTCGCGCAACAGCAGATCGGGGGCCTGAAACTGCGCATAGCCCTGAATCACGGCAGACTGTGTGGCGAAATGCGGCAGCACGCGCTGCGCTGTCTGACCCGACAGATTCAGCTTCAAATAGCGCAAAACCCCCAGAAACGCCGCCCGGTGCGCCAGCAACCCATGCGAGCCATCGGGAATTGCGATCTTGTGCGCCTTGGTCAGCGCCCAACGGATTTCAGGGGCCTGATTGCCAAGGATCTGGCTGCAAAACGCCGCATGTGCCCGTGCGACGGGGTGGCGCAGCACGGTAAAGCTGCGGTGCGGCAGGGTGGCACGCTTCCATTGGCGCAGGCTCTTTTGCGCAAAATCGGTGATCAGCCCGCCAGTCCCCGCGCGTGACAGCCAGTCAAGCACCGCATCCTCGGGCCCGCCCTTTATCGGCATGAACAACAGCCCTGCCCCCGAGGCTGCGGCAAAGCCGGGGATCATCGGGGCGCGGCGGGGCTCGAAATTCGGGGTTCGGGCCAGATTGAACCGATCAAGCCGGGCCAGAGCCTGCGCCATTTCTTCAGGATTTTCGACTTTTTCGCCGATCTCCTCGGGATTCTGCTTTTTCAGCGTCGGGTCCAACGTCTTGAGCCGCGCCGTGACTCCCAGATACGCCGCAAGGCCGTTGAGAACCTCCAGATCCTGCACATCATCATAGTCGATGTAGAACGCCGTCTGCCCCGACACCTGCAGATCGTGCATCAACCGGATCTGAAAGGCCTGAAGCCGTGCCAGATGTGCCTCGAACTCTGGTCCCTCAAACGTGGCCTGCGCAGATTTCAGGTTTTTCGGGTTGGTCAGCTTCCACTGCCCGGTTTCGCGCGCGATCTTCCACGAAACATAACTTTCCACGGGATTGCGTGTCAGCACGATCTTGGCGCAGGCAGGGTCGGCAATCACCGCATCAATGATGCGTGGATCGTGGTCGTGAAACAGCCGGAACCCCGCCAGCCCGTCAGTGCCCGCCCGCATGTTCGCCAGCAAAGCCAGAGGGTCCGCCTCCCGCGCGGCCATGTCGAACCCGAACGCCTCAAACTGTGCCTGTTTGCCGATGAAATGCGGGTTGAACACCTCTCCATGGCAGGTCACCCGCTCCAGCGTGTTCAGGTTGGCTTCCAGAAAATTCGAGCCTGTGCGCATTTCGGCGAACATGACGAAACTGTCGAACCGGGGTTTTACCAAATCACTTCACCAGATAAGGGCGGCCGCGGCGGGTGGCCGTCGGACGGGGGTCGTCACCTGTGGGAAAATCGCCCATCAGCACGGGCTGCATGCCTTGATTGCGCAGGTTTTGCAGGAACTGGCCAAAGCCGGTCAGATCAGCCATCAGCGGGGCCTCGCTGACCCGGCGCAGCGACCGGGGGCTGATTTCATCGACGATGGCCTGCAATGGTTCCATCGGGTTTTCCACAAACTCGGCCAGCGTCCATATCCGCACCCGCGCCTTCGACCAGGGCGAGCGCAGGATGGACAGGAATTCAGCCTCGATCTTTTGCAGACGCGCCGCCTCGCGCCGGATGTCAGAGAAATTCTGGTTCGCATGAAACAGCGGCACCGCCCAAGCCCCCGAAATGACCGAGATTTGCGCGTTCGGGTCCTGCGACAGAAACTCGCGCACGTCCTGCACATCACGCGGGCCGAACTGAAAACATTGCCGCTCGCCGCGTGTGTTCCAGATCAGGTTTCCCAGAAACATCTTCGGGTTGTAATCACGCAACCGCGCACTGTCGGACAAGGCCCCGTTGTAAACGGTTTCGCCACTGGCAAATTCCGCGCGTTCGGGCGCAAACAGATGGCCGTGCGTGCGGATGCCCGCGACCTTGCCCAACCAGATATCAAAATTCTCGAACACTTCGGCAAAGCCCTGAAACACCGAGTAGGGCGCGCCGGTCTTGCCATTTTCCCAATCGGCGTTCGGAAACCGGCTTTGCATGTAAAGCCCGGCGCGACCTTTGGTGCGGCGTTCGACAGCTTTGGCAAACAGGCGGTCGATCTTGCCGGGGTTGGGTTCCGAGTTTGCCGAGGCAGCCTGTTCGTCCGAAAGGAAGATGTTGTAAAGCCGGTCGGCCCGGTGCCAGATCTTGCGCGCGACAAAGCAATCGGACCGGCGCAGAAGCTGCAGGTGGTCGTCGTAAAAGATGTGCGGCTTGCCCTGAAAGTCGAACTTCGACAGGGTCAGCGACCGGCTTTCGATAGTGGTTGAATAATGCCGCACCAGCGTCTGGAAATAGCTTTCATCGGGAATCCATGTGCGCCGGAAATAGCGGTCATGTGTCGTGCGCTCGGGGTCTTCCAGAAGCGCCGACAGGGTTTGGCGTGTAAGGCACCACCATTGGCTGCCCAGATGCGGAACCAGACCGTTCGGGATTTTGCGACGGAACCCCAGCCTGCGCTGCAGGCGCACATAGCCATCGAACAGGCGTCGCTGCTTGCGCCATGAAAACGGGAAACGCAGTGTAAAACGCTCCAGGTTCAGGCCGCCGATGGTCCAGCCGACATCTTCGGTGGTCACGCTTTCGATGAAATCGGTTTTCGGGCGTTCATTCAGATAGGCCACAAGTTCCGAGATGGGGCGCAGCGGCAAACATGAACCAGACCCCAGATACACATGCCGGACGCCGGGAAATTCGCGCAGCATCACGGTTGATGCGGCTTGTGTGGCGGCAACGATGCCCCAGGTTCCCCATTCGCAGGCAAAGCGGTCTGAAAACCGCACATCGGCCAGATCTGCCAGTTCGGCTTGCAAACCCTGGTATTTGTCTTTCTTGACCCGACGGTCGACATGGATGACCACCGGGCAACCCCGTTCTACCCAATGCCGCGCAACCTGTGCGGCACGGTCAAGTGCGGTGTGGCACAGCATTACGAAACCGACGCTCATGCCCAGTTTCCCTTGGACATCAGCCCCAGGATTTCAAGTTGGCGCCAGTTGATGTATTTCTCGCTCCACTTGCACCAAAGATCGGGCTGGTCGTTCAATCCGGCCTTGTAGGCGCGGTATTCGTGACTGTTGGCGTAATGCTGCTTGCGCGCCATCTCCTCCTCCGCCTTGGCGGCGAACGTGTCGAGAAACTTGGCATGCAACAGGCAACCCGAGGCCTTCTCACCGCCCCATTCATCGTAAACCTGATTCAGGCCGCGCGGCAAAAGCATGTGGGTCGAGCTGACATAGGCATAGGCGCGATCCCATTTAACCAGCGGGATCTTGTTCATGGCAGGCGCTCGTTCGGGTGCATCGGTAAAGAAGGCACGCGCCCGCGGGCCGCCTTGTATCCACAGATTTCCGTAGCGTTTGTTGCGCGAGATCAGGTAGTTACCGCTATCAAACCAATCGGCAAGCTCGAACGGGTCCTGGCCTTCGCGGTAGGGCACGGCGCCGATGGGGCCTTTGGGATACATATCCAGCAGCATCGCCGAGAACGACTTGATGGAGCTTGCATCCAGCCAGTCCGTCAGCGCCAGCAGGGGCCGCGTATCGCAGAACGGAAAGACAAAGAACTCGTCCGGGTCCACGCACAGGCACCAATGACCATGACCATAGCGCATCAACAGCGAATTGACCCAATCGACCCCGAACCGCGACCGTTTGTAGCTGTGCTTCGTTGTCCAGACCGAGACATCGGGTTGTGAGGCAAGATATTCGCGAGAGCCGTCATCGGAGTCGTTATCGACAATCAGGAAATGCGTGATCCCGAGGTCGCGGTAGTAACGCAGGAAATAGGGCAGCCGGACCTTTTCGTTCCGCATTGTTGAAAACAGCAAAAGGTCGCTGTTGCGGATCAAACCCGTGTTGTTGGAAACGGCCCTGATCTCACGCTTTTTGCGATAGGCACGGATCAACCAGCGCTTGCGCGCCAACCGTAGCCCGTATGTCGAAAAAAGCCCCAATTTCAACCTTTCGCCGTGGCGTTCTGCCCATTGTGATTATCAGGCAAGGTTTAACACGATCTTGAAATGCGACTTCCACGATGGGATCGTCGTTTCAGACTGTTTGCTTGCCCCAGCGTCTTTGTCCGGTTCATTTTCCACAAGTCGCGTTATTGTTTTCAGCCAAGAATAACGATCATGCGGATCAAGGTAAACGGCAGAGTTGCCCAGAACCTCGTGCAGAACAGGCAAATCTGATACAATCAACGGTATATGTTGTGCCGCAGCCTCGATCGGTGGCAATCCATAGCCTTCGGCGAGCGTCGGGAAAAGCAGCGCATGGGCGCCTTGCAACAACGCGGCAACGGCGGGGTCCGACAGGCCGGGCAGTTCGATGACGTTTGCATCCGGCCCTTTCAGGGCGTCCAGACGCGCCAGAAGGGCAGCATCGGCCCAGCCGCGCGCGCCGACAATGAAAAGCCGCGCTTGCGGAATATCCGGCCAGACATCCAGAAGCAGAGCATGATTTTTGCGTGGCTCGATGGTGCCGATGGTGATGAAATAAGGGGTGGTCAGATCAAGGCCGGGCGGCAGTGACGCCGGGTCGGGCCGGGCGGGGGTAACGCCCAACGGCGCAACC
>JBGSRQ010000187.1:0-14867 GCA_041737515.1 Rhodobacterales bacterium
AAGCGTCCATGCGCCCACCTGCGGTGCCAGACGGCCCGCAACCTCGGACATCGGCGCCAGAAGTGGCAGCCCGCCGCGATCATCGGTCACGGTTTCATAGGCAATTGCTGTCACTCCGCTTGCCAGCAGGTCCCTGGTCTGGTCCGGGTCGGGGGCAAGATGCAGATAGGTGAACAGCACCTGACCTTCGCGCAGGCGCTTGCGTTCAACGGCTTGCGGTTCCTTGACCTTGACGATCATCTCGGCGGCGCTGAACACCTCTTCCGCGCTACCAAGGATCGTGGCCCCGGCGGCGGTATAGTCGGCATCGGTAAAGCCCGAGCCGATGCCTGCGCCGGTTTCAACCACAACCTGATGGCCATGCGCCACCGCCTCACGCGCAGCGTTGGGCGTCATGCCGACGCGGAATTCCTGCGGTTTGATCTCTTTTGGGCAACCGATTTTCATGTGCGACTCCCTTGATGCGCGATTTTTTCCAGCATGAACCTGAATCCGTGGCGATGCTTTGAAATTTTCGATGACAAAGAGGCGATAGTTCGAATATTCTTCGAAGAAATTAAGGATTCAACGAAGAAATCACGCATGATATGGATATTGACGCAACAGACCGCCGCATTCTGACTGTTCTGCAAACACGAGGCCGGATCACCAATGCCGATCTGTCCGAACTGGTGAACCTGTCACCTTCGGCCTGTCACCGCCGCGTTGAACGGCTGGAGGCGGAGGGCGTGATTGCGGGGTTTGTAGCCTTGCTCGATGCCCGGAAGATGGGTCGTCCGACGACGGTATTCGTGGAAATCACGCTGCAGGGGCAGGCCGATGATGTGTTGGACGCTTTCGAAGTTGCGGTGGCCAAAGTGCCCGATGTGCTGGAATGCCATCTGATGGCGGGGACGGCCGATTATCTTTTGAAGATCATCGCGCGCGATACCGAAGATTTCGCCCGCATCCACCGCCAGTATCTGGCGCGATTGCCGGGGGTGGCGCAGATGCAGTCAAGCTTTGCGTTGCGCACGGTCGTGAAAACAACGGCGCTGGCGGTTTAGGAAAACGATCGCCCGCGCAGATATTGCAGCACCGACCACAGCGTCAGCATCAGATAGGCCGATGACAAAAGCACCATTGTCAGCCACGGATGGGTGATCATCAGGCCCACGAAAAGTGCGGCCCCCACCAGAACCAGCACCGATTTGTCACGCGGCACCCGCAGCGCCTTGGACGACAGCGTGGGCACCGTGCTGACCATCAGCAGGCCGACAATCCCAAGATAAACTCCGCAGGCCACCGGCGCATCCTTGGCGTCGATCACGCCCTGAAATGTAAGAAACACAGGCAAAAGCGCCAACAGCGCGCCACCGGGGGCGGGCACTCCAATAAAATGCGGACGCAATCCTGCGGGCAACGGCGCATCGCGGTTCACGTTGAATCGGGCCAGACGCAGGCAGGCGCAAATGGTATAGACCAGCACGAACATCCAGTTGCTTGTGTATTCGCCCGCCATAGCGAACTGAAACACCAGCAGGGCAGGCACCACCCCGAAATTCAGGAAATCGGCCAGCGTATCCAATTCCGCCCCGATCAGGCTGGTGGAGTTCAGCCGCCGCGCCAAAAGCCCGTCCAGCCCGTCAATCGCTGCCGCAAAGACGATCAGCATCACCGCGTAGTCATAGCGCGCAACCATGATGAAGCGGATCGCGGTCAGCCCGGCGCACAGGCCGAGGATCGTCACGATATTCGGCAAAAGCTGGATGATGGACAGGCTGTCGCGGCGGCGTGGGCTCATCTTGTGATGCCCGTGCGGGCGGGTTCGATGGAGGACAGATCGGCAATCACCGTTTCCCCTGCAATGGCTGATTGCCCAAGGGCGATCAGCGGCGAAACGCCATCGGGCAGATAGACATCAAGGCGCGAGCCAAAGCGGATCATCCCGAAGCGCGCGCCGGTTGGCAGTGCCTCGCCTTCGGTCACCTCGCATACAATGCGGCGCGCGACCAGACCCGCAATCTGCACCACCGCCACCGCCCGCCCGTCCGCCAGTCGGATCGCCAATGCATTGCGTTCGTTGTCGACACTTGCCTTGTCCAGCGACGCGTTCAGGAACTTGCCAGGGCGGTAGGCGATGCGTTCAATCACGCCTGCTACCGGAACCCGGTTCACATGGCAGTTGAATACATTCATGAAGACCGACACCCGCATCATCGGATTTGGCCCCAGCCCCAGTTCCTCGGGCGGGACGGCAAGCTCCAGAAGCGACACGACCCCATCCGCAGGGCTGACGATCAGCCCCTCACGCAGCGGTGTGACGCGTTCGGGATCGCGGAAGAAGTAATAGCACCACACCGTCAGCATCACGCCCAGCCAGCCCATGGGCTGCCAGATAAGGAACAGACCCAGCGTTACGGCGGCGAAAATGCCGATGAACCTGTACCCTTCGCGGTGCACCGGCTTGACGAAGGTGGAAAGCATACTGACGGCCATCGGGCACCCCTTGGATAAGGCTGCGAACTTACCCCGCAAGAAGGGCGGGGTGCAAGGCGCACGCCACATAACGAAAAACCCCCAGCCGCAGGCTTGGGGGTTGATCGGGCGACGGGTTGCCCCGCCACAGCTTTCGCAAACGTCTTGCCTTAAAGACCGTTCTCACGCTGAAGCTTTTTCCGGGCGAGCTTGCGCGCACGGCGCACGGCTTCGGCGGATTCGCGCGCTTTCTTGACGGAGGGTTTCTCGAAATGTTGCTTGAGCTTCATTTCGCGGAACACGCCTTCGCGCTGGAGCTTTTTCTTGAGGGCCCGGAGGGCTTGCTCGACGTTATTGTCGCGGACGCTGACCTGCATGTGGTTGTCACCACCTTCCTAGGTTAAAGTTGCACTGATGTGCAGGCTGGCGGCGTATAGCAAAGCCATTATGTCTTGTCTACACCAACACCTTATGAACCACCGAAAGGACTGCCCGATGGACCCTGACAGCAGCATTGATACGGCAAAAGCCGCGATTCTGGATGCAGCACTGCCTCATGTGCCGTTCGACGGCTGGTCTGCGGCCACTCTGAAAGCCGCGATTGCCGATTCGGGCGTGGCGCCCGGCCTGGCTGTGGCGCTTTATCCGCGCGGCGCGGTCGATCTGGCTTTGGCCTATCACCAGCGCGGCGATCTTGCGATGACCGACGCCATGGCTGCGGCGGATCTTTCCGGCCTGCGCTATTCCGAAAAAGTCGCTCGTGCGGTGCGGCTGCGGCTGGAGGCGACAGAAAAGGAACTGGTGCGCCGTGGCACGACGTTTTTCGCCCTGCCGATGCATTCGGTCGATGGTGCCAAGGCAATCTGGGGCACCGCCGATGCGATCTGGCGCGCGCTGGGCGATACGTCGGATGATCTGAACTGGTACACCAAGCGGCTGACGCTATCGGGCGTTTACGGGTCCACCGTGTTGTTCTGGCTGGGAGATGACAGCAGCGGGTCGCAGTCGACCTGGGCATTCCTGGACCGGCGGATCGAGAATGTGATGCAGATCGAAAAGCTGAAATCGTCCTTGCGCGACAATCCCGTGTCCAAGGCGATGTTCGCCGGGCCGATGGCAATTCTTGCCAAAGTTAAGGCCCCGGTAACGCCGGATGAGCTACCCGGTTTTTTGAAATCCGGATTTGGAAGAAGGTGAATGCCTGATGTCGCTGCCCCATGCCATGATCGCGATGGAAATCCATATCCCCGGCGGGCCGGATGTTCTGAAGCCTTGTTCGGTGCCGGTTCCCGTGCCGGGGCATGGCCAGATCGTCATCAGGGTCGCCTATGCCGGGGTCAACCGGCCTGACGCGCTGCAACGCGCGGGAACCTACAACCCGCCGCCGGGCGCGTCACCCCTTCCGGGGCTGGAATGTTCGGGGCATGTTGCCGCCCTTGGACCGGGCGTGACACGCTGGGCGGTGGGCGATGCGGTCTGTGCGCTGTTGCCGGGCGGGGGCTATGCCGAATACGCGCTGACCCACGGCGATCACGCGTTGCCGGTGCCAGACGGCATGTCGCTGCGTGAAGCAGCCTGTTTGCCGGAAACCTGTTTCACCGTTTGGTCCAACATGGTTCTGCGCGGCGGTCTGGTCGCGGGGGAGCGGTTCTTGGTGCATGGCGGCACGTCGGGCATCGGCACAACAGCCATTCAGATCGCGCGGGCTTTGGGCGCACGGGTCTTTGCCACCGCCGGTTCGGATGCGAAATGCGAGACCTGCCGCGCTTTGGGGGCCGAGCGTGCGATCAACTACAAGACCGAGGATTTCGAGGCGATCATGAAAGCCGAAGGTGGCGCACAATTGATCCTCGATATGGTGGGGGGCAGCTATTTGCCGCGCAATGTCAAGGCCTTGGCCGATGACGGGCGGTTGGTGCAGATTGCCTTTCTGGAAGGGCCAAAGGTCGAGCTGAACTTTGCCGAAGTGATGATGCGCCGCCTGACGATCACCGGATCGACCCTGCGCCCGCAATCAGACCTCGCCAAGGCGCGGTATGCCCGCGCGTTGGAGGTGCATGTCTGGCCGATGATCGCGCGGGGGGCATTTGCACCGGTCATGGACAGTGAATTTGCGCTGCACGACGCGCCGTCCGCCCATTGGCGGATCGAGAATCCGGGGCATGTGGGCAAGATCGTTCTGAAGGTGGAATAGGATTTTCCACCGCCTCTGAACTGCCTTCATTCAGATGTCATGCGCAAATGCTTTGGAATGAGCCGACACATTGATGTGCCGCTGTTCAGAGGATTTCCCATGTCTATGACCATACGCCGCGCGGCCCTTGCGCTGTTGACCAGCACCGCCCTTGCCACCGGGGCCTTTGCCGAACCTTTCACGATGGGTCTTTGGGGCGACATGCCCTATGCCAAGGCCGATGATGCCCCGCATATCCCGGCGCTGATCGAGGACATGAACGCATCTGACATCGCGTTTTCAATCTATGACGGTGATATCAAGGATGGCAGCAGCGAATGCACTGCCGCCATCTATGATGATGCCATCGCGATGTTCAACAGCCTGAAAAAGCCGGTGATCTATGTTCCGGGCGACAACGAATGGACCGATTGTCACCGCCTGAACAATGGCGGTCACGACAATCTGGAGCGTCTGGCCCATCTGCGCGCGACGATGTTCGCCACGCCCGAAACCTTCGGTCAGGAAAAGATGGCCGTTACCCATCAAGGCGAGCCGGGCCAGAAATTCGCCGAGAACGTCATGTTCTCGCATCAGGGCGCAATGTTCTTGGGCCTGAACGTGCCGGGCAGCAACAACAACAAGGTGAACGACGACGAGTCCTGCACCAAGAAAAGCGCCCGCACCCTGGAGCAATGTGCCGCCGACAACGCCGAATTCGCCGAACGGGATGCGGCGAACATCGAATTCATGAAGGCGGCCTTCGCCAAGGCAAAGGAAACGGGCGACAAGGGCGTCATGATCGTCATTCAGGGTGATCCGGGTTTTGATGTGCCCGAAACCGAAGAGGTCGACGAATCCCGTCTGCCCGGCAAAGAAGGCTATGCCGCATTTCTGGATGCGTTGATGGCCGAGACCAGCGCCTATGACGGTCAGGTTGTCCTGGTGCATGGTGATACGCATTACTTCAAGATCGACAAGCCTTTGCCCGACGCGTTTCACATGCTGGCAAACCTTACACGGGTGCAGACGTTTGGCAGCCCCAATATCCATTGGCTGAAAGTGACGGTCGATGCTGCTTCGCGCGATGTGTTCACGTTCGCGCCGCAGATCGTGACGGCCAATGCCGGTTTGACGCTCCAGAACTGAACGCCCTGGGCGCCCGGCTTTCTGGTCGGGCGCCGTCTAGCGCACGGGTTCCAGCACTGCATCCTTCATCGTGCAGTCGCGGGCCACATCTGCGGCACAGGCGCGTGGGGACAGGTCTTTGCCAAGGCATATCCGCACTTCACCGATCATTCCCCGGTCACAGGTGACCGTGATCATATCGCGGGTCAGTGCCGGGTTTGCGTCGATGAACGCATCCTCCACCACCGAGGCAGGCAGGCGCAATTCCTTGGAAACCCTGGCGAAAACCGGGGGCAGGGTGATCATTTCGTAAGCTTTTCGCGAGGTGGCAAGGTAATCGCTTGCCGAAAGCCCCGAACAGCGTCCGTGCTTTTTCCATTCGTAGAACGCAAGGCCCGCTCCGCCCATGATATCGGCCATCACGGCGGTCTGGCTGCGCGACGGATCACGCTCGACGGTGCGGCAATAGCTGGGGTAGCCCACATCGTTTTGCGGCCACAGTCCGTGCAAGGTGAAGGTCAGCCCGCGCCCTGCATCGCACTGCGGATCACGCCGCGCATCGCCCGTTGTGGCGCACCAGGTGGCGCTCCACCCCAGCGCCATGACATAATAATCGAAATCGCCGGCGCGTTCGCCCTCGGCGTGGGCCGCCTGGGCTAGACAGATCGCAACAAGGGCGGTTCGCAGGGCGCGCATTTTCTCTTTCCTCCGACCGGGATCGCTTATATAGACGCGGGAACTTCCCGAAAACGAGAAGACGCGAGGATGCCTCGCAGCCGTTTTCCCGGCCCGGGAGAGATTTGTAAAGGATTGATCCGATGTCCAAACCCCTTATGGCGAAAGCCACTGCTGTCTGGTTGGTCGACAACACGACGCTGACGTTTCCGCAGGTCGCCGATTTCTGCGGTTTGCACGAACTGGAGGTGCAGGGCATTGCCGACGGCGATGTGGCCACGGGTGTGAAGGGGTTTGATCCGGTGGGCAACAACCAGCTTGACCCGATCGAGATCACGCGGGCGCAGGAAAATCCGGCCTACCGCATGAAGCTGAAATTCAACGCCGCCGCCGTGGGCGAGGAAAAACGCCGTGGCCCGCGCTACACGCCGTTGTCAAAGCGGCAAGACCGCCCGGCCGCGATTCTGTGGCTGGTCAAATTCCACCCCGAACTGACAGACGGTCAGGTGGGCAAGCTGGTCGGCACCACTAAGCCCACGATCCAGTCGATCCGCGAGCGGACGCATTGGAACATCAGCCAGATCAGCCCGATTGACCCGGTAGCCCTGGGTCTTTGCAAACAGACCGAGCTTGACGCCGCCGTGCAGGTTGCCGCCCGCAAGAAGGCCGCCGACGGCACCGTGATGAGCGATGACGAGCGTCGCAAACTGGTATCGACCGAGCAATCGCTGGGCGGCAGTGACGCGCCAAAGATGCTGTCAGGGATGGAAGCTCTGGCGCAGTTCGCAAAGACCGAGGAAAAGGAAAAGCCTGCCGATTTCTCGGACGCGGAATCGTTCTTCAACCTGCCGCAGGGTGATGACGACGAGGACGACGACGAGGATGATGGCAAAATCGCGCGTCGCTGACGCCCGACCCTCGGCACTGATATGCCATTCGGGTTGCTAGAGTAACAAAAAGGCGCTCTGCGATCTAGATTCAAGCGCGCTGAGAACGTCTTTTGCAGTGCTGATAACTGACGAAAAAGATAGCCTTATTACCCGGTGACGGGTTTCCTGATCGGAAGGAAGCGACAAAATGTCGAGTTGGAAATCCTTGCGACGCAGACTGATTGCGCGCTCCGGCGTGATGACCCGCCTTGTGCAAGGAACCAGAGTCATCATTGGCTCGGCCAAGATCAGCAAGGGCGAGAAACCGGAAGGCTGGATTCTTGCGGAAAAGCGCATTGCAGAGATGGCCCCTCGGATTGCAGCCCTGCGGGCGGAAAAGCAGGAAAATCTGGCTGCGCTGAAGGATGCACGGCTGACGGCGCTTCGAGCCGAAAAGGCGTCACGGGTGGCACAGACCGTCAGACAAACCGCCGTGCAAAATGCCCGAAAAGCGGTAGCTGAGGCCAAGACGGCATTGGCGCAGGTGCGCCCATCTGCCCGCGCCCAGCGTCCGATCGGTCTTTACTATGACGAATTGTCGCGCGGTATAAACCCGTTCAGTCTGTATCAGACGGCCGGGGTTGCCGATGTAACCGACAGCGCCGAGCACATCGCGGGCCTTTTCAACACCTACGGAATAGTCAAGGTCAAGCGGGTTTATTCTCAGGAACGGTCGCAATTGCTTAATCAGCATTGCATCAGTTTTTCAGGCCTCCAACCCGAAGACTACGTCGATGTTTTCAACAAGAACAAGAAATGGGGCACGGGCGGCAGTCCAGTGCTGAAGGACAGTCGGTTTTGGCCTTACGTTGCTGACCCCAAGATTGCCGAAGTCGTGCAGTTGCTGCTGGGAAAGGGTTGCTTTGAATTTGGCTCGGCCGTTGCAGCACATTATTCTGCACGCGGTCTGCACCGCGATTATCGCCATCTCGTCGAAGATGAGACGTCAGATTATTCGTTCAGGAATCCCAAGAAGAGGATCGTTCGGATCCTGCATTATTGCGGTGTTTCGGGCGGTGCGCTTGGGTACATCCCCAACTCGCATGATGAGGCAAGATTTCAGGAACTTTCCCGAAAAGTGGGTATTACTCAGCCAACTGAATGGTTTAACCGCCACCGCGACGTTTTGACTCAGGCCCGGCTCAAGCGCGACTTTGTGGAGGCGGACGAGTTGGAGCGGCACATCTGCTGGGCCAACGCCGACCCCGGCGATATCATCATCAGCAATTCGGCGATGCTGCATTGCGGAGAATATCTGACCGGGCCGCGCTACTTCTTTGTCTCGACCTATGCGCAGAATGATCCTGAAAACCTGCGGGCCGCCATTGCGCAGACAATGCAATTCAAAGCGACAAAGTATCACGAACACCTTCTTGAACACGGATTCCAGGGCAGCGCTGACGTGCTGAAAGGCGTGGCCGAGGCAGAGAAGGCAGGCCTTTTGGTCGAAGAGCCAAAGGTCTGAATTTTTCGCTGGTGTGGGATGCTGCGTGTCCTGTGATCGTGACGTGGGCATGCCGCCCAGTACAGCAAAAAACGCTGATGGCGTTTATTGTATCATCGGGCGGGAACGCGGCCCGATTCGGTTGGTCCGGCCAAATTGGTGGGGAATCAAAAGCGCGCGACGCACAACATATTTGCAAAATGGGGTTACTCAGGCATCAAGCAATCCGCTAAGCTTGCAGCGTTAGCAGGAGCGCGCCATGAACATTGTTGCCAAGGAACAGCCAAAGCTGAAAGCCAAGGACGCCCCCGATCTGGGCCGGTTCGATTGGAACGACCCGTTCCGCATGGACGATCAGCTTTCCGAGGATGAACGCATGTTGCGCGACGCGGCCCGCGCCTATGCGCAGGAAAAGCTGCAACCGCGTGTGATAGCCGCGTATCGAGACGAATCCACCGACCCCGCGATTTTCCGCGAGATGGGCGAGATGGGCCTGCTGGGCACCACCATCCCCGAGGAATACGGCGGGCTTGGTGCATCCTATGTTGCCTACGGGCTGATCGCGCGCGAGGTGGAGCGGGTGGATTCGGGTTATCGCAGCATGATGTCGGTGCAATCCAGTCTCGTGATGTATCCGATCTATGCCTATGGCTCGGAAGAGCAGCGCCGCAAGTTTTTGCCGAAGCTGGCAAGCGGAGAGTGGATCGGCTGTTTCGGTCTGACCGAGCCTGACGCAGGGTCGGACCCGGCCGGGATGAAAACAGTCGCGCGCAAGACGGCCACAGGCTATGTGCTGAACGGCGCGAAGATGTGGATTTCCAATTCGCCGATTGCCGATGTGTTCGTGGTCTGGGCCAAATCCGAGGCGCACGGCGGCAAGATCCGGGGCTTTGTGCTGGAAAAGGGCATGGCGGGGCTTTCCGCGCCCAAGATCGGCGGCAAGTTGTCGCTCAGGGCCAGCATCACCGGCGAGATCGTGATGAAGGATGTGGCGGTGGGCGAGGATGCGCTTTTGCCGTTTGTCGAGGGGCTAAAAGGCCCCTTCGGCTGTCTGAACCGCGCGCGCTATGGCATCTCGTGGGGCGTTATGGGGGCGGCGGAGTTCTGCCTGCACGCGGCCCGCCAATACGGGTTGGACCGCAAGCAGTTCGGTAAACCGCTGGCGCAGACGCAGCTTTTCCAGTTGAAACTGGCAAACGGGATGGTCGATATTGCCGTGGGTCTGCAAGCCAGTCTTCAGGTCGGCCGCCTGATGGATGCGGCCAATGCGGCGCCCGAGATGATCAGCATGGTCAAGCGCAACAACTGCGGCAAGGCGCTGGAGATTGCACGTGCGGCCCGCGACATGCACGGTGGCAACGGAATTCAGGAAGATTATCAGATCATGCGTCACATGGTGAACCTTGAAACGGTCAACACCTACGAGGGCACGCATGATGTGCATGCACTGATCCTTGGCCGGGCAATCACGGGGCTGCAGGCGTTTTTCTAGATCAGATTCCTTCGAAGGATTCTGCAAGTTTCTTAAAGGAAATTTGGCAACGCACCCGTCAGGAGTTCCGTTTGGACCGCGCCGATATTGTTCACGACAACTTCCTGCGCCGGGTTGGTGCGCGGGATTTTCCGGATGGCAAGTCACCCTCGGGGCCGCTGACACCCGACGGAGCGGTCGCGCTTTACCGCGCTGCCTGCACCAGTCGTGCGCTGGATCGCATCAGCCGGGCGATGCAACGGGCGGGACAGGGGTTCTACACCATCGGCTCGCCCGGGCACGAGGGCATGGGGGCCGTTGCCGCCGCCCTGCGACCTACCGACATCGCGTTTCTGCACTACCGCGACGCGGCCTTTCAGATCGCGCGGGCGGATCAGGTCGCGGATCAGAACATGGTCTGGGACATGCTTTTGTCTTTTGCCGCCAGTTCCGAAGACCCGATTTCCGGCGGTCGGCACAAGGTTCTGGGGTCGCGCGCGCTGATGATCCCGCCGCAAACCTCGACGATTGCAAGCCATCTGCCCAAAGCGGTTGGGGCGGCCTATGCGATAGCCGCCGCTCGCCGTCGCCGCCCGGAACATGCGCTTTTGCCCGAGGATGCGATTGCGATGTGCAGTTTCGGCGATGCTTCGGCCAACCATTCCACAGCACAGGGTGCGTTCAACACGGCGGGCTGGACCAGCTATCAGGGGATGCCGCTGCCCTTGTTGTTCGTGTGCGAGGATAACGGCATCGGTATTTCCACCAAGACGCCAAAGGGCTGGATCGCGGCGGGCTTCTCGGCGCGGCCCGGCCTGGCCTACTTTGCCGCTGACGGACTTGATCTTTACGACACCTTCCGCGTCACCCGTGACGCCGCCGCTTTCGTCCGCACCCGTCGCAAACCCGCCTTTCTGCATCTGCGCACGATAAGGCTTTATGGCCATGCCGGGGCCGACATGCCCACGACCTACCTTTCGCGCGAGGAGGTAGAGGCGGAAGAGGCCGATGACCCTTTGCTGCATGCCGTGCGTCTGTTGCATCAGGCAGGTGCGCTTGCACCCGACGCAGCGCTGAAGGTTTATACCGACACTTGCGCCGAGGTGGCGCGGCTGGCCGATCTGGCCATCAGCCGCCCGCGTCTGAAAACCGCTGCAGATGTTGTGGCCTCGCTGATCCCACCGAAACGCGCCTGCGCGCCCACCAACGGGCCTGCGCCCGAGGCGCGGGCGGCGGCGTTCGGGTCAGATGTGAAACAGATGCTCGATCCGCAACCGATGAGCCGTCTCATAAACTGGGCGCTGACCGATCTGATGTTGGATCACCCAGAGATCGTGATGATGGGCGAGGATGTGGGCCGCAAGGGTGGCGTTTACGGCGTCACGCAAAAGCTGCAGGCGCGGTTCGGTTCGGACCGGATGATTGATACCCTGCTGGATGAGCAATCCATTCTGGGCCTTGCCATCGGCATGGCGCAAAACGGCTTTACCCCGATGCCGGAAATCCAGTTTCTGGCCTATCTGCACAACGCCGAAGATCAGTTGCGCGGAGAGGCGGCGACGTTGCCGTTTTTCAGCAATGGCCAGTTCAGCAACCCGATGGTGCTGCGCATTGCGGGGCTGGGGTATCAAAAGGGGTTCGGCGGCCATTTCCACAATGACAATTCGGTGGCCGTGCTGCGAGATATTCCGGGGCTGATCCTTGCTTGCCCGTCAAATGGCGCGGATGCAGCGATGATGCTGCGCGAATGTGTGCGTCTTGCGCGCGAGGAACAGCGCGTCGTGGTGTTTCTGGAACCGATTGCCCTTTACGGCGCGCGTGATCTGCATGGCGACAAGGATGGCGGCTGGATGCGCAGCTATCCCGCACCGGGGCGCACGATCCCGCTGGGCGAAGTTGGCAGTTCGGGGCAGGGGACAGACCTTGCTATCGTGACGTTCGGCAACGGAGCTTACCTTTCGCATCAGGCTTTGCCGCAGATCACGGCGGCGGGGGTGCAGGCGCGGATCATCGACCTGCGCTGGCTGTCACCGTTGCCGAAAGACGCGCTGACGGCGGCTGTGCAGGGGTGCACGCATATTCTGATCGTCGATGAAACCCGCCATTCTGGCGGTGTGGCCGAGGCGCTGATGGCGCATTTTCACGAGGCAACCGACGTGCCGATGGCGCGGCTTACGGCAACCGACAGTTTCATTGCGACGGGCCCCGCCTATGCGGCCACCATGCCGTCGGCTGACGATATCGTGCAGTCTGCCATGGGTCTGACCGGGCGCTGATAATGACTGCGCGGTGAACAGTCTGTTGCGCAGACGGGCGCAATGTCTGCCATCGCCCCAACTGCGCGATTCGCATTGATTTTCGCTGATTTTTTGACCAGCGGGCGAGATAATCCGATGAATTCTGCCCAATTGTGGAAGCTTTGCGGGACAGTGTTCGTTCCATACCTGTCTAAAGGGACAAGTGTTCGGATCAGTGGAATTATGCCATATCTCGAGGGTAAGATTTGAACGTTTACCATTTCAGTAAAAGGTGTGCGAGTGCGATCCGATTGTATCGAAAACTGGTCGGCCAAGTGATTGTGCCGACCAGTCTTTCCGGCGCCTAGACGCGGAAGCGATCCTTCTGCAGACGCATCACAAGATTTGGGTCCGGGCATATCTGCTGCCAGACATCCCACAATCCGGCATGGCCCACGCCAAAGAAATTGCCGCCGGACTGTTCCAGCATGTCGGTCATCACCTGAAAGTGAAGATGCGCTGCCCAACCGCCATTCTGCGGCCAGTCGCCCAGATGGGCGATGATCTGACCGGGAGCCACTTCGTCACCGACGCGGCAAAGGTCGGGCAGGGTGCCTGCCAGATGGCCGTACAGCGTCCAGAATGGTGCCGTGCCGGCGTCATGCTCCGATATCAACGTATTGCCATAATCCAGTGGATCGGCGTTATAGCTGACCACCGCCACCCGTCCGGGCAGGGGGGCATGCACGGCGGTTCCGGCAGGCGCGAAAACATCAATCCCAAGATGGCGCGTGCGGCGTTCGGGGCTGGCGGCATCAGCGAATTGCGGGGTCTGATAGACACTGCGGTTTTCGCCGTAGCTTCCCAGCCCGTAGGCCACGCCCTTCGCCGCAAACCACGCATCAAAGGCGGGATCGCTGAAGGGCGGCATGTCGGGGTGTTCGCCGTTGGTCAGCAGCGCAAGTGTTTGGCTCGCGGCAATATCCGGGTGAAACAGCGGGGCAACGGTGCAGTCTCGCAGATGGTCAATGATGGTGCGGGCGTTTTTCGTGGCCGCAAATCCCGCCCCCGCCCGCATCACGGCGCGCAACAGCCCCTGGTCGACCGAGCCGAGTCGCGCGGCAACATCGGCCTCACAAGCGGCAAGAATTGCGGGTAACATCGTTTCGGCTTCGGCCTCGGTCAGCCCGGCGCTGGCCCTGTGCAGGGCCGCATAAAGGTTGGTCTGGCCGTGCAGGGCGTTGGCGGTTTCTTGCGGATTGATCATGTTGCCCCCGAGGTTTCAGAACCGTTTGCGCGCCCTCAGGGCCGCACCAATCGTGCCGTCATCCAGATAATCCAACTCGCCCCCGACAGGCACGCCCTGGGCAAGCGATGTCACGGCCGCCCCCGATGCCCCCAGCACATCGGCGATGTAATAGGCGGTGGTCTGGCCATCCACGGTGGCGTTCAGGGCAAGGATAACCTCGGTCACACCTTCATCCTGCACCCGCTCGACCAGACGGGGAATGTGCAGCATGTCAGGGCCGACATTATCCAGCGCCGACAGCGTGCCACCCAGAACGTGATAGCGGCCCTTGAAAACCTGCCCGCGTTCCATCGCCCACAGGTCGGCCACGTCTTCAACGACGCAAATCTCGCCCGTTGCACGGCGGGGATCGGCGCAGATGTCACAGATATCCGCCGACCCGATATTGCCGCAAATCGTGCAATCGCGCGCACTTACGGCCACATCCGCCATTGCCTTGGCCAGAGGAGCCATCAGCGCACCGCGCTTTTTCAGCAGCATCAATACCGCGCGACGGGCCGAGCGTGGCCCAAGCCCCGGCAACCGCGCCATCAGGTCGATCAGGTTTTCAATGGCACGGGGCGCGTCGGCCATCAGAACGGCAGCTTCATGCCGGGCGGAAGGCCCAGCCCTTCGGTCATCCTTGCCATTTCCGATTGCGCACGGTCTGACGCGCGGGCCTGCGCATCCTTGATCGCTGCCAGGATCAGGTCTTCGACCACCTCCTTTTCCGAGGCGACAAGGATGGACGCGTCGATATCCAGCCCCGTCAATTCGCCCTTTGCCGTCGCCGTGGCGCGCACCAGCCCGGCCCCGGATTCGCCCGTTACGGTGATCGAGGCCAGGTTTTCCTGCATCTGCTGCATCTTGGACTGCATATCCTGTGCGGCCTTCATCATCTTGGCCATGTCGCCAAGCCCGCCCAAACCTTTCAGCATGGTGTCATTCCTCAACTGTCTTCAAAGGGGTCCCATTCGTCTTCAACCTCGGGCAAGGCGTCGGCGGCGGCAACGGCGGCCATCGCCTCGGGCGTGCGGATCTCGGCGATTCTGGCACCCGGAAATG
>JBGSRQ010000455.1:0-10304 GCA_041737515.1 Rhodobacterales bacterium
CGTTGGCCGTTGGCGCGGCGATCCTTGGCGGGATTGCCTGTGCGATTGCGGAACCCTGCGGTGCAGCCGCGCTGGCCGCGATTGGCATCGGTGGAACCGCCGCTGCCATTGCGAATTGACGGGAAGGACCCCTGATGGCCACCACCGAAATCCCCGACACCGAGCGCAGCGACGTATCCGCCTTGCGCGCGCTGGACACGGTTGAAGTTCATTATCCGATGAGCGAGGACGCCTGCCTGCGGGTTCCATTCAAGGCCTGGCTCTGGTTTGACGGTGGACGCAACGCAGATCGGCGCGCGACAGCGCATGAATTGCTGTGGGCCTATGCAAGTCGGTACCACGATGCTCTCAGTCATGTTCAGTTGCCCGGCAAACGGCAAAAACCGCGTCCGATTCACTGGGAAACTGACAAGACCGCCGCCAGCGAAGCGCTTGCGGGCCTTGCCGAGACAGACCCGTTCGAGATGGCGTTTTTCGGTTCCCCCTTCACGCCTCAATCCGGCGGCGTCGGGCTGTTTGGTGCATCGCTTCTGGCTTGGGGGCCGGATGAACTGCGGCCCCTTGATTTGTCGCGCCTTGAATATTCGGTGTCGGCGTCGCGTGTTCTGGATGACGGGCTTGCGGAATTTGTTTCCGACATTGTGGCGGTCAGTGCGGCGCTGCGCCCCTTGCACGGTGTAGCCGGGCCGGGCGTCCAGTTCGACCGCATTTACGGGTCTACGACGGCTTATGCGATGGCATTTCCGCTTTGCGCCCGGTTTCCCGGCCTGCATTGCGGTCTGGACCGGATGTTTGCGGTTGAGATGCAGGTTGATCGCAGCACGGCGGATGCGTTGAAAATTTTCACGATCAACTGGCTTACGGTGCTGTCAGATGCCGTGATCGACTCTGTTCCCGGGGTTCGGGCCGCACTTGAGGCGCTGCCTGACAGTTGCCCGCGCCATGTTTATCCCGGCGGGATCGTTGTTCAGGCAGGGCCGGTGCCCCAGTTGGGGGACAGGAATCGCGGGCTTGTGCTTGATGATTATCGCCATGTCGCTGCGGCGACTGCGCCGTTACGCTTCGAAGGCTACGGGCTTGGCATTTTCGACGTTGAACAGCCGCTTGACGGGCTGGAAGAAACGCTGCGCTGGATCAGGCGGTTCGACTAAGCGCAGGCTGCGCTGTTGACCCTGCCCGATGGAGACTGCTGCAGCGCTTTGCCGGTCAGGTTAACCGCCATCTGTGCCGGAAGACCCCGATAGCCCGGTTCCTAGGCTTCGGTGACAGTGGTCAGTCGTGCAAGAAGGTGTAGCGCGTGCTGTGTCGGTAGCTGTCGCCGGGGCGCAGGATCGAATCCGGGAAGGCCGGGATGTTCGGGCTGTCGGGGAAAAACTGCGTCTCCAGACACAAGCCCGCGTGGGCCGCGTAAGTGGCGCCGCCAAGACCCGGCACAGCCACCGCGATCTTGTGCCCGTCATAGACTTGCAAGCCTGGCTTTGTCGTCTCGACTTGCATCCGCAGCCCCGATTTCTGCGAGGCAAGTTCTGCCACCGCCCGAAACGCGCCGGTTTGTGCGGCAGGGCGCAGAACCAGATTGTGATCGCAAAACCCGCCGCCCAACACCGGGCGTGGCGTTCGGAAATCAAACCGCGTGCCATCGACCGGGACAATTTCCCCTGTCGGGATCAGGTCAACATCCACCGGCGTGTAGGCATCGGCATCGACCTGCAGCAGGTGGGCGGAAAGGTCCGCCCCGCCATCCAGATTGAAATAGGAATGTTGCGTCAGATTGATCGGGCAGGGCCGGTCGGTGCTGGCGGTATAGTCAATGCGGATCAAGCTGCCCGGACCCACCGAATAGCGGCATGTGGCCGTGACCGCTCCCGGAAATCCCTGATCGCCATCGGGTGAGCGGATGGAAAGGGTCACTGCATCGGGCGACGCATCAACCACATCCCACACCTGTTGACCAAAGCCCGCACGCCCGCCGTGCAGTGTGGTGCGGCCGGCCTCATTGCGGTCGGTTTCAAAGGTCTGGCCATTAATCGTGAAAGTGCCTCCGGAGATACGGTTGGCATAGCGCCCCACCACCGCTCCGAAATAGGGCGAGTGTTCGGGGTAGGGCGCGAAATCGTCGAAGCCAAGGACGACGCCTTGCAGGCTTTTGTCGGCAAGCGGCACCTGCAGATCGCGCAGAACGGCGCCCCATGTCAGAATCCGTGCCACCATCCCGCTATCGGATTGCAGCGTGACCTCATGCACCTCACGCCCGTTGAAATGGCCTGCGACATTCAGTGACGTTTCCTTATCCGGCATTCTGCCCCCCATTCCGATTTCCGGCCACTCTAGCGGTGAGCGTTGTGTCTGCAACGTCTAACGCCCGGATCACACCGGAAGGCGCAGGCACCGACGAAAACCGCTTTTTGCCAGGGCAATTGAGGCGTAACATGATTTCGATGAATGACATGCCCAAACTGAAATCCTGCGACGGATGCCCGATTCGCTATAATGCGATTTGTTCACGCTGCGACGAGCGGGAACTGCTGTTGCTTGAGGATATGAAGTATTATCGTTCCTACCAGAAGGGTCAGCCGATCTTTTTCGCGGGCGATGCGTTGGAATTTGTGGCTTCGGTCGTGTCAGGCGTGGCAAGCCTAACCCGTGCGCTTCCCGATGGCCGGGTGCAGATGGTCGGGCTTTTGTTGCCGTCAGATTTCATGGGGCGACCCAGTCATACGACAATTGACTGCGATGTGGTTGCCGAAACGGACATTTTGCTGTGCTGTTTCCGTCGCAGACCGTTCGAGCGGCTGATCGCGGACACACCGCATGTCGGCATGCGCTTGCTGGAAATGACTCTGGACGAACTGGACGCCGCGCGCGAATGGATGCTCATTCTGGGCAGAAAGACGGCCCGCGAAAAGATTGCCTCGCTTCTGGGAATTTTTGCCAGGCGCATGACTGCGCTTTCGCAGCAAAAAACCGGCAGATCGACAACCTTTGTTCTGCCGATCACCCGCGAGACGATGGCAAATTACCTTGGTCTTACCATCGAAACGGTCAGCCGTCAGATGACCGCCCTGAAGGCCGAGGGTATTCTGCGCTTTGACTCGCCGCGCGAGATAACGGTGCCCGACATCGCCGCCCTGCTGAGGCAAAGCGGCGACGTGGCGCATCACGTCTGATCAGCGCGCCATGAACAAGGGTCGGCGCGCGGTTTCCAGAAGGCTGCGGGTCGCTCCGCCAAAGATCGCCTCGCGCAGGCGCGAATGGCCGTAAGCGCCGGCCACAATCATCTGTGCGCCAATTTCGTCGGCGCGGCGGCTGATCAGGTTACCGATATCGGGATTGCTTTTCGCCAGAACTGAAATCACCGATTGCACGCCGTGGCGTGTCAGATATTGCGCCAACGCACCGCCGGGGTCAGACCGATCCTGATCCTGTGGGCCAATGACGGTGATATCGGTAGACTCCGCCTCGCGCAGAAAGGGCATCGCCTTCTGCGCGGCCATCAGCGCCTCATCCCCGTCATTCCAGCCCAGCAGGATATTGCCGCCCTCTGACGGTGCTTCGGCCCCATTGGGGATCATCAGAACCGGTCGGTGCGCGGCGAACACACAGGTCTCGACAATGGCCATATCGCTTCTGTGCCCGGCCTCGGGCAGGGCCAGAACCACCAGATCGTTATAGCGCAATGCCTGTGGCATGAACGCTGTCAGCCCAGCTTGCAGCATCGACGCCGGAGCCGACGACCAGCGCAGAATCTCGGGCCGCATCTGTTCGCGCACCCAGGCTTCAAGATTGGCAAGCTCTGCCTTGGCCTCGTCCATCTGCTCGGCCAGCACGATGGCTTCGGTGCCGGTGTAGTAGGGCGTGCCTTGGAACAGTGTCGTGCTCAGGATGATGATGTCCAGATGCGCGTCGAATCTTTGGGCCACATTCATTGCTGCGGTCAGGGTGTTTTCATCTTGCCGCGTCACAATGGTGGCGATTGACCGATATGTCATATGACGTTTCCTTTCCAATTTCCGCCGGACGCCCCGGCCCTTGGATGCTGGCCGGAACTACAATCCGTGACCTTGATCTGGCGCAGCATCGGGCGTGTGCCGCATTGATCCATGTCAAGGACGGCGGCACGAAAGAACCGCACAACAGAACACAATCGCGGCAACCGAGGGGGCATTCTCATGCAGGACTATTTCAAACTGGTGGCGCTGGGCCTGATTGGCCTGTTTGCCGCCGTTGCCGCGAATTTTGGCCGCGACCCGACCTATATTGTCCACGCGTTGATCATCATGTGTGTGGCGGGTTACATGTTTGTGCATGTGCTGCGCCGGATGGAGCAACCCGCCCCCCAGCCTGAGCAGGGCTATATGGACGGCGTGGTGCGCGCCGGTGTGATCGCGACCGGGTTCTGGGGCATTGTGGGGTTTCTGGTTGGCGTGGTGATCGCACTGCAACTGGCCTTTCCGCACCTCAACTTTCACGCGCTTCAACCTTACGGCAACTTTGGCCGCCTGCGCCCCCTGCACACATCGGCGGTGATCTTTGCCTTTGGCGGCAATGCGCTGATCATGTCGTCGTTCTATATCGTGCAGCGCACCTGCGGCGCACGGCTTTGGGGCGGCAACCTGTCGTGGTTCGTATTCTGGGGCTATCAGCTGTTCATCGTGCTGGCAGCGACCGGATATCTTCTGGGGGCGACCCAATCGAAAGAATACGCCGAGCCGGAATGGTATACCGACCTGTGGCTGACAGTGGTGTGGCTGGCCTTTCTGGCAGTCTATCTGGGCACGCTGATCAAGCGGACCGAAAAGCACATCTATGTCGCGAACTGGTTCCTTCTGTCGTTCATCATCACTGTGGCGATGCTTCACCTGATCAACAACATCAGCCTGCCGGTCAGCATCTTCGGGTCCAAGTCGGTGCAGGTGTTCAGCGGCGTGCAGGATGCGATGGTGCAGTGGTGGTATGGCCACAACGCCGTGGGCTTTTTCCTGACCGCAGGCTTTCTGGGGATGATGTATTACTTTGTGCCCAAACAGGCGGGGCGTCCGATCTACAGCTATAAACTGTCGATCATCCACTTCTGGGCGCTGATCTTCCTGTATATCTGGGCCGGTCCGCACCACCTGCATTACACCGCCTTGCCCGACTGGGCCTCGACCCTTGGCATGGTGTTTTCGATCGTCCTGTGGATGCCAAGCTGGGGTGGCATGATCAACGGTCTGATGACGCTGCAGGGCGCATGGGACAAGCTGCGCACAGACCCGATCCTGCGGATGATGGTCATAAGCCTTGCCTTCTACGGGATGTCCACGTTCGAGGGGCCGATGATGTCGATCCGCGCGGTCAACAGCCTGAGCCATTATACCGACTGGACCATCGGACACGTGCATTCTGGTGCGCTGGGCTGGAATGGGATGATCACATTCTCGGCGCTTTACTTTCTGACGCCGCGCCTGTGGGGCCGCCCGCAGATGTATTCGATGGCGGCCATCAGCTGGCACTTCTGGTTGGCGACCATCGGCATCATCCTTTACGCCGCCTCGATGTGGGTGACGGGCATCATGGAGGGTCTGATGTGGCGTGAAGTCGACGTGAACGGCTTTCTGGTCAACAGTTTTGCCGACACCGTTTCCGCCAAATTCCCGATGTATGTCGTCCGCGCATTGGGAGGGGTGCTTTACCTGACGGGCGGGCTGATCATGGTCTGGAACATGGCGATGACGATCCATGGCGGGGTGCGCCAATCTGCCCCCGTCGGCATCGTGACACAGTGAAAAAGGTGCCGAACATGGCTGAAACATCGCAAAAACAAAAATCCCTCCTGACGCGCCACGCCATTCTGGAACGCAGCCCGATGCTTTTGCTGGTGGCGTCGCTTGTGGTGGTGATGATCGGCGGCATCGTCGAGATTGTGCCGCTGTTCTATCTGCAGAATACGATTGAAAAGGTCGATGGCATGCGCCCCTACAGCCCGTTGGAGCTTGCCGGCCGGGACATTTATGTGCGCGAGGGCTGCTATCTGTGCCACAGCCAGATGATCCGCCCGATGCGGGATGAGGTCGAACGCTACGGCCACTACAGCCTTGCCGCCGAATCGATGTATGACCACCCGTTTCAGTGGGGATCCAAGCGCACCGGACCGGATCTTGCCCGTGTGGGTGGCAAGTACTCCGACGCCTGGCATGTCGATCACCTGACCGATCCGCAATCGGTGGTGCCTGAATCGATCATGCCGAGCTATGCGTTCCTGTCCGATACGATGGTCAATCCGCAGGCTCTCGCCGATGTGGTTGCTACCAATCAGATGGTTGGCGTGCCCTATACCGACGACATGATCGCCGCTGCTGTCAGCGATGCCACCCTGCAGGCCGACCCGGACAATGCTGATACCGACGCGATTCTGGCCCGTTATCCCAAGGCGCAGATCCGCAATTTCGACAGCGCGCCGGGGGTGTCCGAAATGGATGCACTGATCGCATATCTGCAAGTTCTGGGCACGATGGTCGACTTTTCGACCTTCACCCCCGATGCCAGCCGCTGAAAAGAGGGTCCGATGGAAACTTACACCATTCTTCGTGAAATCGCCGACAGCTGGATGCTTCTGGCAATGACGCTGTTTTTTCTGGCCGTCATCGCCTTTGCGTATCGCCCCGGCAGCCGCAAGGTTCATGATGCTGCAGCCTCCATCCCGTTCCGCAACGATGCGCCGCGCTCGGGATGTTCCAACAAGTGCCCAGATTGCACATGTGCGCCCCTGACATTTCCGGAGCCCGCCGAATGAGCACCCCGCACAAAGACTCTGAAACCGGCGTTGATACCACCGGGCACAGCTGGGATGGCATCCGCGAACTGAACAACCCGTTGCCGCGCTGGTGGCTTTGGACACTGTATCTGTGCATCTTCTGGGGGGTCGGCTACACTATTGCCTACCCCGCATGGCCGATGATTTCGGGCGCCACGACCGGTCTTTTGGGCTATTCGACCCGCGCCGAGGTAGAGCGTGATATCGCGCAGATCGATGCGACCAATGCCGATATCTCGGGCCGTCTGGCGGCGCTTGATCTTGCTACGTTGTCGCAGCACCCGGATTTGCAGCAATTTGCCAATTCGGCCGGGGCTGCGGTGTTTCGCACCAACTGCGCGCAATGTCACGGGTCGGGGGCGGCGGGGGCCAAGGGCTATCCCAACCTTCTGGATGATGACTGGCTGTGGGGCGGCGATTTCGCCAGCATTTCGACCACCGTTCGCCACGGTATCCGCAACGAGGTTGATCCCGACGCGCGCTATTCGCAGATGCCCGCTTTTGGCGAGATCCTGTCCAAAGAGGAAATCGCCGCCGTCGTGCAGCATGTGCTTGCCATCTCGGGGCAGGACCATGATGCGGCGCAGGCGCAAACCGGCGTCACCGTCTTTGCCGAAAACTGCACCAGTTGCCATGGCGAGGCGGGCAAGGGTGACCGGGAGTTCGGTGCACCCAACCTGACTGACAAGATCTGGCTCTATGGTGGCGATGCAAAAACGCTGCAACAGACTGTGTTCTACGCTCGATTTGGCGTGATGCCACCTTGGCAGGATCGCCTGACAGACGTCGAAATTCAGGCGGTGACGGCTTATGTTCATCAGTTGGGTGGCGGCGAATAACGGCATCGGGCAGGGGCCCACCCCTCTGCCCAGCGACAAAATCGCTTGACCCAAATCAAGGACGCTGCCCCGGCCCGCGCCTAGAGTGGTGCTACGTCCTTTTGGAAAGCCACATCATGCCAACCCCTGACCAGCCGCTTTATGCCGCGCGCGAACCGATTTTTCCGCGCCGCGTCAAAGGCTTCTACCGCAACCTGAAATGGTGGGTGATGGGGGTGACGCTCGGCATCTACTACATCACACCGTGGCTGCGCTGGGATCGTGGGCCGAACCTGCCGGATCAGGCGGTTCTGATCGACATGGCGGGCAAGCGGTTCTATTTTTTCTGGATCGAGATATGGCCGCACGAATTCTACTTTGTCGCAGGCCTTTTGATCATGGCCGGGCTGGGGCTTTTCCTGTTTACCTCGGCGCTGGGGCGGGTCTGGTGCGGCTATACCTGCCCGCAAACCGTGTGGACCGACCTTTTCATTCTTGTCGAACGTTGGATCGAGGGTGACCGCAATGCCCGCGTAAGGCTTTGGCACGCGCCGATGTCGGCCCACAAGCTGCGTCTGCGGCTGACGAAATGGGCGGTCTGGCTGGCGATTTCGGTCGCAACCGGCGGTGCATGGGTGTTCTATTTCGCTGATGCGCCGACGCTTCTGCACAGCCTGATCACCCTGCAAGCGCCCGTCATCGCTTGGGCCACAATAGCGGTGTTGACCGCCACAACCTTCGTGTTCGGCGGGTTCATGCGCGAACAGGTCTGCAACTACATGTGCCCGTGGCCGCGGATTCAGGCGGCTATGATGGACCCTGAAACCCTGACCGTCGCCTACCGCGACTGGCGGGGAGAGCCGCGCGGCAAAAAGGGCACCGACGATGCCGGCGAC
The DNA here is from genome assembly GCA_041737515.1 of Rhodobacterales bacterium. GTDB lineage: Bacteria > Pseudomonadota > Alphaproteobacteria > Rhodobacterales > Rhodobacteraceae > JBBQZP01. Next base: position 8,508 of record JBGSRQ010000455.1, read on the forward strand.
TGCATTGATTGCATGGCTTGCGTGAACGTCTGCCCGGCAGGGATCGACATCCGCGATGGCCAACAAATGGAGTGCATAACCTGTGCTTTGTGCATTGACGCCTGCGACGACATCATGGCCAAGATCGGCCGTCCGCGCGGGCTGATAGATTATCTGGCCTTGTCGGACCAGGAGGCCGAGGCAAAGGGAAAACCCGCCAAAGCGCTGTGGCGGCATGTGCTGCGGCCCCGCACCGCGCTTTATACGGTGCTCTGGAGCCTGATCGGGGTTGGTTTGCTGTTTGCTCTGTTCATCCGGCCCGATATCGAGATCACCATTTCGCCCGTGCGCAACCCGACCTATGTGACGCTAAGCGATGGCACGATCCGCAACATCTATGACATCCGGCTGCGCAACAAACATGGTGAGGCGCGCGATTTCTCGGTGACGCTGAAAACGGCGGGCACGATGGCGATCGAGCTTGAGGGGAGCACGTCAGGAATAGTCTCTGTGCCAGCAGATCAGACCCTGCAGCAGCGCATTTATGTCACCGCCGGGCCGGATGATCCGGTGGCACATTCCGACCGCACCCCGCTGCGGTTCTGGATCGAGGATGTGGCATCGGGCGAACGGGCCTTTGCGGATACCATCTTCAACGGAAAGGCCGACCAATGAAGCGCGAATTCACCGGATGGCACATGTTGGCCCTGATGTGCGGCGCGTTCGGTGTCATCATCGCTGTCAACCTGACGCTTGCCTGGCAAGCCGTGGCGACCTTTCCGGGGCTTGAGGTCGCAAATTCCTATGTGGCAAGCCAGACCTTCAACGTAGAACGCGCCGCACAGGATGGGCTGGGCTGGACGCTGCACACCGACCTGACGCGGCGCCAATTGATCGTGGCTATCACGGGCCCCAACGGTGCGCCCGTCAATCCGCAGATCCTCGCTGCGACACTGGGGCGGGCAACGTCGAACGCGCTTGATTTTGCACCGGCGCTGCTGTGGAATGGGCGCGATCTGGAAGCCGCCATCAACATAGCACCGGGCCGTTGGACCCTGTGGCTTGATCTTCAGGCGCAGGACGGCACCCGCTTTCACCGCCGCCTGCCGCTGGTTGCGAAATGACCGCAGCAGCGTTTTGTCCAGCCTGTGCAGGAACCTCGGATGCGGCCGAGGCGGTATCACGCGCGGCGCCGGGCGAGGTGATCCTGGCCCTGCCCAACGTTCACTGCCTTGCCTGCATCAGCGGTGTGGAGACGGCGCTGAACGCTGCGCCGGGCGTTGCGCGGGCGCGCGTCAATCTGAGCCAAAAGCGCGCAACAGTCACTCTTTCCGCGCCCGTCGCCCCCGAATATCTGGTCGAGGTGCTCGCGTTGGCCGGACACACCGCCTTGCTTATGGACAATGCGCTTTTGTTGACGTTGGGAGATGCTACCTTGCGCGGTCTGCTGACCCGCATTGCGGTGGCGGGTTTCGCCATGATGACTGTCATGCTGCTGTCGGTTGCCGTCTGGTCAGGGGCGGCGGGCGAAACAGAGCAATTGTTTCACCTGATCTCGGCTTGTATCACGCTGCCCGCACTCGCCTATTCCGCCAGCCCCTTTGCGCGCAATGCGTTGCAGGCGCTGCGCGCAGGCCGTCTTAACATGGATGTGCCGATCACGCTCGCCATCGTGCTGGCAGCCGGAATGTCAACGTTCGAGACGTTTTCCGGGGGCGAGACGGCTTATTTTGACGCAGCCCTTTCGCTGACCTTCTTTCTGCTGATTGGGCGCTATCTGGATCAGCGCGGGCGTCAAGCCGCGAAAAGCGCCGCCGC
>JBGSRQ010000005.1:0-2656 GCA_041737515.1 Rhodobacterales bacterium
GAGGGGCAGGCGCTGCATGCGCTGCGTTTCACGCCGGCGCGGGCGGCGGGGGATTGACCGCCGGGCGGGCAGGGTGTTTCGCTGACCGCGATGCTGACCCAGACCCGCCCGCAGGATATGGCCCTTGCCGCCCATGACCGGATGTACCGGTCACTGCGGTCGCAGGTGATGCATGGCGAGCTTGCGCCCGGTCAGGCGCTGACGCTGCGCGGGCTGGCGAAAAGCTTTGGCGTGTCGATCACCCCGGCGCGCGAGGCGGCGCGGCGGCTGGTGGCCGAAGGCGCGCTGTCGCTGTCAACATCAGGTCGCGTGGCGACGCCGGAACTGACTGCCGAGCGGATCGAGGAACTTGCGTCGATTCGCGCTTTGCTGGAACCGGAACTGGCCGCCCGTGCCCTGCCGCGCGCGCATTTCGCGCTGATCGACAGGCTGACGGCCATCAACCATGCCAACGCCGAAGCAGTGGTGAAACAGGATGCGGTCGGCTACATCCGCACCAATCTGGAATTCCACCGCACGCTTTATCTGCGCGCGCAGGCCCCGGCGATGCTGGCAATGACCGAAACCGTCTGGCTGCAGCTTGGCCCCACGATGCGTGCGCTTTATGCCCGACTGCGCCGGAACGAACCGCCCCAGCACCACCGCACCATCCTTGCAGCCCTTCGGGCCGGCGATGAACCGGGCCTGCGCCTTGCGGTGCGCACCGATGTGACGCAAGGTCTGCGCCATCTTGCAAGCTGATGGAGCAACCCCATGACTTTTCACATCGGTGCTAAACCCGGCGACATTGCCGAAACCGTGCTGTTGCCAGGCGATCCCTACCGCGCGCGCTGGGCGGCAGAGACGTTTTTGAAAGACCCGGTTCTGGTCAACGAAGTGCGCGGCATGCTGGGTTACACCGGCACCTGGAAAGGGCACCGTGTCACGATCCACGGCTCGGGCATGGGGATGCCGTCGCTTTCCATCTATGTGAACGAGTTGATCCGCGATTACGGCGCGCAAACGCTGATCCGCATCGGATCAGCCGGAGCGATGCAGCCGGGGGTCAACATCCGCGATGTGGTGCTTGCGATGTCGGCCTGCACTTTGTCCACACCGTCACGCGGGATATTTCGTGACCTGAATTTCGCACCCACTGCCGATTTCGGCCTGCTGCGTGCGGCCTGGGATGCGGCGCAGACGCTTGGCGTGCGCGCCCATGCGGGACAGATATATTCGTCGGACGTGTTCTACGACGAACGCCCCGACCTGAACGAACAGATGCAACGCCACGGGGTCTTGTGTGTCGAGATGGAGGCGGCCGAACTTTACACACTCGCCGCCCGCTACGGCAGGCGCGCTCTGGCGGTGCTGACCATGTCGGACCACCTACTGCGGGATGAGGCTTTGCCCGCCGCCGACCGCGAACGCAGCTTTGGTGACATGGTGGAAATCGCGCTGACCGCCGCCTTCGCCTGACGCGCCATTTCCAGCACAGGAGCCGCCATGATCAACCTTGCCCCTCGCCCCTGGGTGCCCGAAATCGCCGAAACCCGCGTGCAGGCGATTGCGGCACGTCTGACCGACGACCCCGACCGCATTGCCGACCGGATTGAGACTTTGATCATCCGGAACGCGCAGATCCACGACCGAGATTGCTTCAACCTGAACCCCGCCACCAATGTGATGAACCCCATCGCCGAAGCGGCCCTGTCGCGCGGCTTGGGCTCGCGCCCAAGCCTTGGCTACCCCGGTGACAAATACGAAATGGGGCTGGAAGCGATCGAGGAGATCGAGGTCATCGCCGCCGAACTGGCCGCATCCGTTTTCGGCGCGCTTTATGCCGAGGTCCGCTGCGCCTCGGGGGCGATGGCCAATCTTTACGGCTTCATGGCGCTGGCCAAACCGAGCGATGCGATCATCGCCCCACCGCCCGCAGTGGGCGGTCATGTCACCCATCACGCGGCGGGCTGTGCCGGGCTTTACGGGTTGATCACCCATGCCGCCCCCGTCGATGCCGATGGCTACACCGTCGACCTGGACGCCCTGCGCGCGCTGGCCCACAAGGTGCGGCCAAAGATCATCACGATTGGTGGCAGCCTGAATCTCTTTCCCCATCCGGTGCCAGAGATTCGCGCGATTGCAGATGAGGTCGGCGCACATGTGCTGTTCGATGCCGCCCATCAATGCGGCATCATCGCGGGCGGCGTCTGGGCCAACCCCTTGGCCCAGGGCGCGCATCTGATGACGATGAGCACCTACAAATCGCTGGGCGGACCGGCGGGCGGGCTGATCGTGACCAATGATGCGATGATTGCGCAGCGGCTGGACGGGATCGCCTACCCCGGCATGACCGCCAATTTCGATGCGGGCAAGACAGCGGCGCTGGCAATCTCGCTGCTGGATTGGCGCGCGCATGGCGCAGAGTATGCGCAGATGATGGTCGAGGTGGCGCAGGCTCTGGCGCGCGCGTTTTCGGCCCTTGATCTGCCGGTATTCGCGGCCAACCGGGGGGCGACCCAAAGCCACCAGTTCGCCCTTGAAGCGGCGGCCTTCGGTGGCGGGCAGACCGCGTCCAGAACTCTGCGCAAGGCAGGATTTCTGGCCTGCGGTATCGGCCTGCCCCTTGCGGATGTCGCGGGCGATCTGAACGGGTTGCGCATCGGCACGCCGGAAC
>JBGSRQ010000022.1:0-3677 GCA_041737515.1 Rhodobacterales bacterium
TTTTCTGCTTTTTCTGTTCACAAGTATCCTCGGGGGGTCCGGGGGGCAGACAGCCCCCCGGCGCTCTCAACATGAACCGGGCGCTAGACCAACACCGCACCCTTCGCGCCGATCGCACCCTTGGTGTCCGCATCGCCCAAAAGCATCTCGTTATGCGGTTTGCCTGACGGGATCATCGGGAAGCAGTTTTCGTGCTTTTCCACCAGACAATCGAAAATCACCGGGCCGTCATAGCGGATCATTTCCAGGATCGCGTCGTCAAGATCGGCGGGGTCAGACACGCGCAGCCCCTTGCAGCCGAAAGCTTCCGCCAGTTTCACGAAATCGGGCAGCGATTCCGACCAGCTCTGGCTATACCGCTCACCATGCAACAATTCCTGCCACTGACGCACCATGCCAAGGCGTTCGTTGTTCAGGATGAACTGCTTTACGGGCGCGCGAAACTGCATTGCAGTGCCCATTTCCTGCATGTTCATCAGCCACGACGCCTCGCCCGCCACGTTGATCACCAGTGCTTCGGGATGGGCAATCTGCACACCGACCGATGCCGGCAGGCCGTAGCCCATGGTGCCAAGGCCACCGGAGGTCATCCAGCGGTTGGGGTCTTCAAACCCCAGATATTGTGCGGCCCACATCTGGTGCTGGCCAACCTCGGTGGTGATATAGCGGTCCATCCCCTTGGTCAGCGCCTCAAGCCGCTGCAAGGCGTGCTGGGGTTTGATGATGGTGGTCGAATTCTTGAAGTTCAGGCAGTTCACAGCCCGCCATTCATTGATTTGCGCCCACCATTTCGGCAGGGCCGATTTCGCGGTTCTGGAGCCGCGCTTTTTCCAAAGCGCCATCACCTCGGCCAATACTTCGGCCACATCACCGATGATCGGCACATCGGTGCGGATCACCTTGTTCAGCGATGAGGGGTCGATGTCGATATGTGCCTTGCGCGAGTGAGGGCTGAAATCCTTGATCCGGCCCGTGATACGGTCATCGAACCGCGCGCCGATGTTGATCATCAGGTCACAGCCGTGCATCGCCAGATTGGCTTCGTAAAGCCCGTGCATGCCAAGCATGCCAAGCCAGTTCTTGCCCGAGGCGGGATATGTGCCCAGGCCCATCAGGGTTGAGGTGATGGGGAAATCGGTCGCGGCCACCAGTTCGCGCACTAGGCGCGATGCTTCGGGGCCAGAATTGATGACGCCACCGCCGGTATAGAACACGGGGCGCTCGGCGACCTCCATCATCTCGACAAGACGGGCGATCATCTCGGGGTCGCCCTTGGTGCGGGGCAGGTAATGGCTGACCTTTGCCTGCGGTTTGCCGATGTATTCGGCGGTGGCAAACTGCACATCCTTGGGAATATCGACCAGAACCGGGCCGGGGCGACCGTGCATCGCCACATGGAACGCCTGATGGATGGTTTCGGACAGTTTCGCGGTGTCCTTGACCAGCCAGTTGTGCTTGGTGCAAGGGCGGGTGATGCCGACGGTATCGGCCTCCTGGAACCCATCGGTGCCGATCATGAAGGTCGGAACCTGGCCCGTCAGCACGACCAGCGGGATCGAATCCATCAGCGCATCGACAAGGCCCGTCACGGCATTGGTCGCACCGGGGCCTGATGTCACCAGCACGACGCCCGGTTTGCCCGTTGAACGTGCATACCCTTCGGCGGCATGCACGGCGCCCTGTTCGTGACGAACCAGAATGTGGCGGATTTCGTTCTGCTGGAAGATCTCGTCGTAAATCGGCAGGACCGCACCGCCGGGATAGCCGAACACAACCTCGACCCCCTGATCCTTCAGGGCCTGAACCACCATCCGTGCGCCGGTCATTGATGGGTTGGCCGTCGCCTCCTTGATCGCTGTCGGGGCGGGTTGGGCTGTGTTCATCTGGGCTTTGGTCATCTGCGTCGTCCTCGGTGTGGTCGATCTGGGATCTGGTCAGTCAGGTCTTTGCGCAACAAAAAGCCCCCGGTTTTTGATCGGGGGCGCATGGGAACCGTGATGGTCAACCGTTACCGGCCCATGCGCTGTCGTCCTACAATGTCTACGAGTGTCAACATCATCACTTCCTTTGCGTTGGCGGACATTATGGCGGGTTGCCGGGGGCGTCAACGGCAAATCGACACAGAAAGTGTCGCGACAAGACCAAAAAATGATTGTTTGTTGCATGTAACCGGGGCCATTCGACACTTTATGTCGCAGGTTACGCGGGTGCCGGTCCGTTCCACCACAATGAGTCGCGTGGGTCAGAGCGAAAAACAGGCGGATGCGGAAAATTTCGGCAATCCTTTGAAAGTGGTAAGGAAATCAATCCAACTTAAGGGTTTTAGGGCATCAGAACGCTATTCCCTAGTCGGTTTCATGCCGCTAGGGTTATTCCACGATGTAAATGCGCAGCCCGAAAACGGGCCGCACCAATGGGAGGAACTCTATGGATCGTCGCTCTTTCATTACCAAGGCCGCACTGGGCGGGGCAGGGGCTGCGGCTCTGGCCGCTCCGGCTTTGGCACAAACCGCGCCCAAGATCACATGGCGTGTCACGTCGTCATTCCCCAAGTCGCTGGACACGATCTATGGTGCCGCGGAAACGATGTCGAAATACGTTTCGGACTCGACCGATGGCAATTTCACCATGCAGGTCTTTCCGGCAGGCGAACTGGTGCCAGGGCTTGAGGCTGCGGATGCCGTGTCGAACGGCACGGTCGAGGCATGCCACACCGCGTCCTATTACTTCTGGGGGAAAGATCCCACCTACGCGCTTGGCACGACCGTGCCGTTCGGCCTGAACTATCGTCAGATGAACGCCTGGCTGTATTACGGCGGCGGTATCGACATGATGAACGAATTCTTCCACACCCAGAAGCTGCATTACATGCCCTGCGGCAACACCGGCGTGCAGATGGGCGGGTGGTATCGCAAGGAAATCAACTCGGTCGCTGATCTTCAGGGTCTGAAGATGCGGATCGGGGGCTTTGCGGGCAAGGTCATTGAAAAGCTGGGCGTCGTGCCGCAACAGATTGCGGGCGGTGACATCTATCCGTCGCTGGAAAAGGGCACGATTGATGCCGCCGAATGGGTCGGCCCCTATGACGACGAGAAGCTGGGCTTCTACAAGGTCGCACCCTATTACTACTACCCGGGCTGGTGGGAGGGTGCCCCGACGCTGTCGACGATGGTCAACCTGGACAAGTGGAACGAGCTTCCAAAAGACTATCAGGCAATCCTTGCGACCGCGTGTGAAGCTGCAAACGGCAACATGATGGCGAGCTATGACTACAAAAACCCCACGGCTCTGCGGTCGTTGGTGGCCAACGGCACCCAGTTGCGCCCGTTCCCGCAGGACGTTCTGCAAGCGGCCTTCGATGCCTCGCGAGAGGTTTATGCCGAAGTGTCGGCAACCAACGCCCCGTTCAAGAAGATCTGGGACAGCCAGACCGCCTTCATGCGCGACGCCTACCTTTGGGCGCAGATTGCGGAATACACCTATGACACCAACATGATGGTGCAACAGCAGGCCGGCAAGCTCTGATCCTTTCCGCTGTTGAATGACAGAAGGCCCCGGATCAAGTCCGGGGCCTTTTTCCTTTCGACAAGGGTCCACGTTGCCAGGACAGGCCGCGCCGCAGCCCCGGACTTGATCCGGGGCCTTCTGGCGGTCTCAGGGGGTGATGACCGGCGCGC
>JBGSRQ010000024.1:0-25356 GCA_041737515.1 Rhodobacterales bacterium
GCCCACGGCACGCGTGCCAGGGGGGCGGTCCAGCGCCCGCCAAGTTGCACCTCGAACCGCGCCAGTTGCCCGAAGGCAAGGTCGAGCGCCACCCGGATGCCCTTGGCCTGCATGCTGTGAAGTCCGGTCATCGCGCCTCGCATTCCTGTCTGGTCCGATCATGCGCCGCAGAGCACAAGGCGTGCAAGACCGTGATCAGACCGGGCAGCGGGCGCGTGTCCCGCCGCGTTCCGCCCGAAACGCTTGAATTTGATCAAACCCCGGCGCATAAGCCCGCAAGTTTGCATGGAAGGGGCGTGCCCGATGATTGACGACCGTATCGCCGGGGTATCGCCTGACCGGATCGCAGCGCTGACGGCGCGCGAGACTGCACGCTTCGCCGCGTCTCGCCCGAGGACGCGGGCGGCCTTGCAGGCGGGTGCCGGGGCGTATCTGGCGGATGTGCCGATGCATTGGATGCGGGACTGGCCGATGCCGTTTCCGCTGGTGATCGACCGGGCAAAGGGCGCACGGATCAGCGATGTTGACGGCTTTGGTCTGGACGATTTCTGCCTTGGCGATACCGGCAGCATGTTCGGCCATTCGCCCGACCCCGTTGCCAGGGCGATCCGAAAGCAGGCGCGGCGAGGGCTGACCTATATGCTGCCCAGCAAGGATTCGCTGCGGGCCGGGCAATTGCTGGTCGATGTCTTTGGCCCTTACCGATGGCAGATTGCGACAACGGCCACGGATGCCAACCGCTTTGCCTTGCGGGTGGCGCGGGCGGTGACCGGTCGGCCCAAGGTGCTGGTTTTTGATGGCTGCTATCACGGCACCGTAGACGATACGATGGTCACACGCCGTGGCAAGCGCACCGTCGCGCGGCCCGGTCTGGCAGGGCAGGTGGCCGACCTTGGCAAGACCGCGATCTGTGTCGAATTCAACGATCTGGCGGCGGTGAAAGCGGCACTGGAAACCGGCGAGGTTGCAGCCATTCTGACCGAGCCTGTGATGACCAACTCTTGCATGGTGTTGCCCGCTCCGGGGTTTCTGGACGGCTTGCGCGATCTGTCGCGCGAGCACGGCGCGCTGTTGATCATCGATGAGACGCACACAATTTCAACCGGGCGCGGCGGCTATGCGCGGGTTCACGGGTTGCTGCCCGACATGCTGGTTGCGGGCAAATGCGTGGCGGGGGGGGTGCCGACGGCGATCTGGGGGATGACCGAATCCGTGGCCTCCCGCTTTGCCGCTTATGATGCTGCGCGCCCGTCGGGCCATTCGGGCATGGGCACCACGCTGTCGGCCAACCCGATGCAGTTTGCGTGCCTTCGCGCAACGCTGGACAAGGTGATGACCGACGCCGCCTACGCCCATATGGACAAGGGCGCGGCCCGGCTTGAGGCGGGCTTGTCCGGCGTGATTGCGGCGCACAACGCGCCCTGGCATGCCATTCGCGTCGGCGCGCGGGTGGAATTCATCTGCGCCCCCGGTCCGCTTGCCAACGGCGCGCAAGCCGCTGCCGCGCACCAACCCGTGCTGGAGGCTGCCATCCATCTGGCGCTGGTCAATCGCGGCAGTCTGATTGCGCCGTTTCACAACATGATGCTGATCAGCCCCGCCACCCGCAAAGCCCAGATCGACCGCCTTACAGGTGCGTTCGATGAAATCCTGACCTATCTGTTCGAGAGTTGACATGACCGATATCAGCCCAAGCGGCTCTACCCCTGCCGAGGCCACCGCCTTTCTTGCCGCCCACCCCGAAATCGAGGCCTTCGACATCGTGCTGCACGACGCGAACGGCATCGGGCGCGGCAAGATCATCCGGCGGCACGAGTTGGAGTCGTTCTACAAGAGCGGGCGGCATCTGCCGATTTCCATCCTTGGTCTGGATATCTGCGGCGAGGATGTGCATGAAACCGGGCTGATCTGGGATCAGGGTGATGGCGATCTGCGGGCTTGGCCGATTCCCGGCACGCTGGTGCCGCTGCATGGCACGACGCCCCCGCGTGGTGAAGTGTTGATGAGCCTTTATGATCTGGACGGCGCACCCATGACTTCCGACCCGCGCCATGCCTTGCAACGGCAGGTCGATGCGTTGGCGGCGGTAGGCCTGAGCGCGTCGGCGGCGTTCGAGCTGGAGTTTTTCCTGCTGGCCAATGACCGCGACGCGAACGGCAAGGTGCAACCCGCCCGCGATGTGCTGGACGGCCGCCCCAGTCACAAGACCGAGGTTTATTCGGTGGATCATCTGCACGGCATGTTGCCTCTGTTTGCGGATATCTATGCAGGTGCTGCCAAGGCCGGGATCAAGGCCGAAACCATGATCTCGGAATACGCGCCGGGCCAGTATGAATTGACGCTGCATTACCGCGAAGACGCGATGCAGGCCGCCGACGACCTGATCCGACTGAAACGCATCGTTCGCGCTCAGGCGCGGGCGCACGGCGTGACCGCCTGTTTCATGGCCAAGCCGATTGAAGCCTATGCCGGGTCGGGGATGCATTTTCACGCGTCCCTGATCGACACCAAGGGACGGAATGTGTTTGTCGAGGCGGTGGAGGGCGAATGGTCGCCCCTGATCCTGCATGCGTTGGGCGGCTTGCGCGCGACCATGGGGGAGTCGATGCTTGTCTTTGCGCCGCATGCGAATTCATGGCGGCGGTTTGCCGCGCAATCCTATGCGCCGGTCAGCCCGACATGGGGGGTGAACAATCGTTCGGTCGCGCTGCGCATTCCAGCGGGCGACCGGGCCGCACGAAGGATCGAACACCGCCCGGCAGGGGTAGATGCAAACCCCTATCTGGTGGCCGCAACTGTGCTGGCGGGCATCCGCCACGGCCTTGCCGGCCGCATCGACCCCGGCCCGGAAACCACCGGCAACGGCTATGCCGGCGGGCAGGACGCGCCCGTGATTCCCGTTGATTGGCGCGGGGCGATCGAGGCCGCCAAAGCCTCGTCCTTCCTGATGGACGCCTTGGGCGCGGATATGCACCGCACCTTCTGCGCCATCAAATCGGCGGAATATGCCCGCGTGATGCGCACCGTGTCCGAGGTGGACTTCGATCTTTATCTGCACACGGTTTAGGCATCGAAGCCGTGTCAGTCCGGGCCGCCGGGCTGACCAAGACGTGTGATCCATGCGCCGAACCGGCTTTGCCGCAGGCTTTCAGACTTCAACCCATTGTCGATTTTTCACCTTGCCCCCTATCACCGCCAAGGCTAGAACATCCCGGTCGGAAGCGTGGCTGAGAGGCCGAAAGCACTCGGTTGCTAACTGAGCGAACGGGAGACCGTTCCGTGGGTTCGAATCCCACCGCTTCCGCCACTACCTATTGATTTGACCAAATAATTTCTCAGAAATGGCAGTTTTTGCATGTTGCCGCTGCGTTGTTGCACAACTTTGCCTGCCGAGGGCGAACAGCGTGTCTCCCAGCGGTTGGACGCGCGGCACAAGCAAGCCATCACCCGCCCTCGGCCTCACCACGAACCGGTCCGGCCACACTGCCTCGCTGTGCAAGGGCGGGTCGCTGCTGATCTGGCTGGGCAAGGAGATGACCTGGCTTGCGCCGCCTGACGGCTTTCGGTGACCGCATCGCCGCAAGAGACCCTGACCGCCAGACCGCCGAAACCCAGATCCGCGTGGCCCCCAACAAACGCTTCAACGCATTCGCACCGCCGGGAACGCCCGTAGGGCCCAACATCAAAAGGGAACCGTGACCGCACGCTTCAGGCGTGCGCCGCGCGCCAGTCCTGCCGGAGGGGCAGCCAGGCCAATCACCGTGCCGGCCTTTGATCGCACGGACAAGTGCACGGTCGTCATTCGACCCGGCGCATTTTACTGAATCAAATCTGCCATTCTTCGGGGCCGTGCGCTTACCTTGGATTAAGCGAGAACCTGTTCACTCAAAACGTGGGATTCCAGAGGGGGCTCTGGAAACGGATTTTTGGGTAGGGGTACATCATGAAAACCGGATTGAATTTCGGGCCTGTGCTTCGTGCATTGCGCAGGGTTGCCGCTTCATCCTTGCTGCTTGGCACGACCGGCCTGTGCATGATGCACGCCGTCCCGGCACTGGCGGCGGGTGGCAAGCAGATTCTGGTCGTGTCGAACGATCGAGGCGGGCTGGTTCGACAGCGCGCCACGGAAATCATGGCGCTGCAGAAAAGCGGCCAGCCGGTTGAATTGCGCGGCAGGTGTCTATCAACCTGCACAATGTATCTTTCATTGACGAATGTCTGCGTCGCAACGCAAGCGACATTCGGGTTTCACGGGCCAAGTTGGTATGGCGTTGCCCTGTCGCCCGCCGCATTCGAGCACTGGTCGCAGGTCATGGCGCGTCATTACCGCGAGCCGCTTCGATCCTGGTACCTTTCCACCGCGCGGCACAGGATCAACGATTACTATCGGCTTTCCGGCGCGGACCTGATCGGGATGGGCTATGCTGCCTGTCAGGCCAGTGGCCGACCAGGGTTGTGATCAATTCGATGCTTCACGATGCACTGACGCCCAAAGGGTTTGCGACCGGGTTCGGCGTTCTGCGAGGTTCACCGGCTCTGACGCATTTTCTGCATTCAACTTCAGGATGATCACTGGTCAGACGCGTTACAATGATGTAGGCAAACAACCTGAGGGCTTTGGGCAGAGATCTGAACTCGGGATCGCCCCACCCGTCAAGGATAAGAGTCTGGGGGTTTTAAGATGCTGAAAACGAAGGCAATTGGCGCGTTTCTTCTGACTTGCATCGCGGCGACGCCGGTGGTTGCGCAAGATCTGACCAAGGAACAACTGATTGCCCTTGCGGTTGAGCGTGGAACCTGCGGCGAAGGCAAAACTCCGGTCAATGCCTATTACAAGACACCAAAGACCATCGGCGTTGAATGCAGCGAGGACGCGACCGGGTTTGTTCCGGCGCTGGGTGGGCTTGGCCTTCTGGGCGCGGCCTCGGGCGGTGCTCTGGTTCTCGCGGTCGTTGCTGGTGGTGGGGGTGGCGATGCAACGCCTGTCACGACCGCACCAAGCACGAACTGATCAAATCAATCCATGACAGCCCGTGATCCAGCACAGCGCTGCCTGCGCCGGGCAATGTAGGGCATGTCGTTCCTGCAGATGCTTTTTGGCAGGCAGGGCGGGAATGATCGTGCCGTTGCTCCGGTTTGTGGCAGCCCCAGCCCGGACGAGCGTCTTTTTCTTGTTCCCGACCTGCATGGCCGTCTTGATTTGCTGGACCGCGCTCTTGCACTGCGCCAAGACCACCATCCCGCCGCCCGGCTGATCATATTGGGAGACATGATCGACCGTGGGCCGGACAGTGCCGGTGTGCTTTCGCGGCTGCGTCAATGCGACCCGGCGTCGACCATCTGTCTGCTTGGCAATCATGAGGCAATGCTGCTTCGCGCGTTGGATCAACCGAAGCGCCACCTGTCTGCGTGGCTGCGTCATGGCGGGCTGGAAACCTGCTGGAGTTTCGGATTGCATGATGTGTCGGAAAAACCCGATCAAGCGAACGCCCTGAGCGCACGGCTGGAAGCCGCCATCGGGTCGGATGGTCTGACATGGCTTCGGTCTTTGCCGCTGTCATGGCAAAGCGGCAATGTGGTCGCCGTTCATGCGGCATTGGATCCGGATCGGGCGGTTCTTGATCAAGAACCCGATGTCATGCTTTGGGGCCATCCGCAGTTTGAACGGACCCTTCGAAAGGACGAAATCTGGGTCGCCCATGGACATATGATTGTGGCTGGGGCTGGGTGGGCGCAGGGACGGATATCGCTTGACACGGGCGCCTACGCGACCAATCGCCTGGCTGTCGCGATCATTGATCCGGCCTGGCCCGAAGCGTGCCGGGTTTCAATTTCCGAATTGACGGCACCGTGATGGCGGTCAGCGGACCTTGGGCACGGCACCTGCTTTTCATGCACGTTCAGCGCAGCCCATTTCACCAATGTGGCCGGGGATGAGCGATGGGTGCGCGCTTTTTCGGTGGGTAAACGGGGTCATGGCAGGCTTGGCGGTTGCCGCCCTGAGTGGAACCGGCGCATGTGCCGAGGACAGGCAGCGAACCCCGGCACTGTCGTTTTATGGCGTTCCGGGCCATGTTGAAATGCCATCGGCGTTCGCGCTTCCGGACGGCACCTTCGCATTTTCTGCCAATGCGACCGCCGGAAATGTGCGCCGTGGCAATCTTGTCTTTCAGATCACGCCGCGACTGACCGGCGTGTTCCGTTACTCCTATCTGCGCGATTATCTGTCGAACGGCGAGTCGCTTTACGATCGCAGTTTCGATATGCGCTACCTGATCGTGACCGAACGCACCGACGGGTGGCGACCGGCAATTTCGGTGGGCCTTCAGGATGTTGGAGGGACCGGCATTTTCGGCGCCGAATATCTTGTTGCGTCAAAACATTTCGGACCGTCGGTCACGGCATCTGCCGGAATTGGCTGGGGACGTTTCGGGTCGCACAACAGCTTTCGTAACCCGCTTTCGTTCATCACCGATAAATTCAATGACCGCCCCGGTTTCACCGGCCTGCAAGATACCGGGAGGCTGGCGCTGAACCGGTTCTTTCGCGGTGATGCCGCCGTGTTTCTGGCTGTCGATTTTCAGCAGACAGAGCGGTTGCGCTGGTCCCTGGAATATTCGTCGGACGCGATGGCGCAGGAAGCCGCAAGATTGGGGTTCAAATACCGAACGCCTTTCAATCTGGGGCTGGACTATGCATTTGGAAATGGCAGCGTTCTGGAAGTGGCCCTATTGCACGGGTCGACGGCCGTGCTTGGCTATTCGGTTCCACTTGACCCCAGAAGGCCAAGGGCTCCGTCCGGTGCCGAGCCTGCACCGCCGGCGGTGGCGCCGGGCAGGGCAGATACGGTGGCAAGCTGGGGCAGAGTGCCAGACCGGTCGCGGCAGGAAAAGCTGGGCGCAGCGTTGCAAAGTCAGGGGATTGCGCTGCAGGGCATTCACATCAGCGGCAGCACGGCAACAGTCGTCGTCAGCAATCTGCAGTGGCCGTCCTCTGCGCAATTCTGGGGCCGGACCGCCCGCGCACTGACCGCTGAACTGCCAGCACGGGTTACGACGTTCCGGATCAGAAGCGATGTCCGGGGCATGCAGGTCAAGGAAATCGTGCTGACCCGACAGGATCTGGAAGATCTGGAATATGCCCCTGATGGCGCCTGGCAGGCCTATGTCCGCGCCGACATTTCGGATCCCGCCGGGGTGCCAGACAAGACGCACGCGATTGGTCAGGGCCTGACATACAGGCTTCGTCCCTATTTCGAGCCGTCGGTCTTTGATCCGGACAATCCGCTGCGGTTTGACGTCGGAGCCGAAGTTTCTGGCGAATGGACACCAGCGCGGGGGTTTTATCTTTCCGGCGCAGTCCGGCAGAAGGTGCTGGGCAATCTGGATCAGTCGATGCGGATGTCGGATTCGATTCTACCGCGCGTCAGGTCGGAGGCGTCACTTTATGCCAAACCGGGCGGCCCACGGATTCCTTACCTGACGGCCGAGTATTTCATGCGTCCGGCCGCAGATTTCTATGGAAGGGTGTCCTTAGGCCTTCTGGAGCCGATGTTTGGCGGCATTTCCGGCGAGGTACTTTGGGCACCGCAGGGAAAGCGCTATGCCATCGGGGCCGAGGTGAACTACGTCAAGCAGCGCAGTTTTGACGGACTAGGCTTTCGGGAGTATTCGGTCGGCACCGGCCATGTGTCGGGCTATTACAATCTGGGCGGTGGCTTCAACGCGCAGGTCGATGCGGGGCGCTATCTTGCGGGCGACTGGGGCGCAACCGTGACGATGACGCGGCGCTTTGAAAACGGCTTTTCTGTTGGCGCGTTTTTCATCCTGACCAATGTCAGCTTTGACGATTTTGGCGAAGGCTCGTTCGACAAGGGCATCACGATCAGCCTGCCGTTGACCTGGGCTTCGGGTCAGCCGACAAGAGACCGCGTCGGTTATACCATCCGGCCGATCCAGCGCGATGGCGGTGCCAGACTTTCCGTGCGCAACCGGCTTTTCGATCTGACGCGTGAAGACCGTGACGGTGCAGACGGCCGTCGCTGGGCAAGGTTCTGGCGATGACCGGCAGGATTTTCATCCTCTCTCTGATTGCCCTTCTTGGCCTGACAGCCTGTTCAGAGCAGGCGCGTCAGTCCGCGCTGCAACGCCTGACCGGTCCGACGCCGGGTGTGCAACCTGATGAGGTGCAGCGGCTTGTTGCGGCGGATGCGCCGATCCTGATCGTCCGCCTGCTTGACCGGGGCACCGCATCGTCGCTTTTGCTGGCCGGAGAACGCGACCGCGTGCAGCGGTGGCGGGCGCTGGACAATGTGCAGATCTACACGCGCGACGGGCTGATCATCGGCACGCGGGGGCTGTCGTTCGATCTGATGACGTCTGACCCCGGCCCCGCCGCCGATATGATTGCCGCAGGGACGGCGGGCACGGTTCCCCGGATCGACCGATTTATGGATGGCAATGACCGGTTGGAGATCCGGTCGTATGTCTGCGACATCGTGCCGGTCGGCCCCGAAGACATCCGCACCGGCGAGCGGGAAACCACGTCAAGCCTGCGCGTGGATGAAACCTGCTACAATCCGCGCGGGGCCATTTCCAACCGCTACTGGGTCAGTGCGGGCCGCATTCTGCAAGCCGAACAAACCTTCAGCCCGGACATTGGCCGGGTCCAGATCCTGTTTCTGCCCTGAGTTATCCGGAGCGATCATGCGCCAACCCTTTGCCATCTTGTTGCTGTTCGTCCTTGCCGGTTGCGGTGTGGTTTACAAATCGGCGTCGATCCGGGAAGGCGAAGTCGATGGCGCAAAGGTGCGCATCATCGACGTGACACCCGAGACGACATTGGCCGCCAACCGGCAGGCGTTCAGTCCGCGCACTCTGCCCGCCGCCTTCAACACCACGGCGGGAACCTATGGATCGGGTTTGGGTGCCGGCCCATTGCCGGACCCCGCCTATGAGGCGCAACAGCGCCCCGCGGTGGCGCAAACCCGGCTGCCAGCAGCCGCCGACGTGGGGCCTTACCGAATTGGCGTCGGGGATGTAGTGCTTCTGGCAACCAAATCCGCCGACAACTCCACGGCTGAACTGACCGGCCTTTTGGCGGCAGAAAACCGGCGCAAGGGCTACACGGTGCAGGATGACGGCTCGATCTCGATTCCCGATGTCGGGCGCGTCCGTATCGGTGACATGACGCTGGAAGAAGCGGAAGCGGTAGTGTTTCAAAGGCTGGTCGCCGTTCAGATTGACCCGGCTTTCAGCCTTGAGGTGGCAGAGTTCAACGCGCGCAAGGTGTCGATCGGGGGCGCGGTTGTGCGGCCCGGAATCGTGCCGATTTCGCTTACGCCGCTGACGCTGGACGGGGCATTGGCGTCGGTTGGCGGGGTGCAGACGGCGGACCGTGCTTCGGCTCTGATCCGCATCTACAGGCGCGGGGCTTTGTATCAGATCCCGGTCGAGGCGTTTCTGACAGATGCCGCCAATCAGAAGATCAGGCTGATCGACGGCGATTCCGTCTTTGTCGATACCGAATACGATCTGCAAAAGGCCGAAGCCTATTTCGAACAGCAAATCCGCTTGTCCGAGTTTCGCCAGAACAGCCGGTCGGCGGCGATTGTTGCGCTGACTCAGGAGGTTGCCCTGCGCCGGGGCGAACTGGATCAAGAGCGCACGAATTTTGCCACGCGCGTCGAGCTGGACGCTGAGGACCGCGATTATGTCTACCTGACCGGAGAACTTGTGCGCCCCGGTCGCTGGGTCATGCCGTTCGGGCAGACCGCCAGCGTTGCGGATGCCCTTTATGAAAGCGGGGGGCCTTCGGTCAAAACCGGAAATCCCAGCCAGATCTACATTCTGCGCGGGTCACCCGACCCACGCGATTTCGCCGGCCTCACCGCCTGGCATCTTGATGCCACCACGGCCACCGGGCTTTTGCTGACAACCCGGTTCGAACTGCGGCCCAATGATGTTATTTTCGTTGCCGAACAGCCCGTCACTCGCTGGAGCCGGGTCATCGACCAGATTTCGCCGTCGCTTTTCGCCGGTCCGATCAATCAGGCAGCATCAAACTGAGCGTCACCGGGTCTGTTCGGCCAATGGTTGCAACGCAGGTGCCAAATCCGCACCCGCCGTCGTGCAAGAGATGAAGTAAGAGGCGGCCCGGCAACGGAATGCAAGGATGTTTTCAGGGACTGGGTTAAATTTTCAATATATTGAAAAATAAATGTTTTGTTAATCTTTCTGAAGAAACATGAAGCACGAAAGTGCATCGAGTTTTCGCTGAAATCTATGAAAATTTGCGCCGCACATATGCAAGGTTGATCTGGCGTAAGCCTGACGGACAGGACCATGAAACAACTTTAAGGGGATAGGTCGCGGATCTTGATTAGAATTTTGTGAACGACATGGGGGCCACATGTTAGATGACAACGCGGAGTGTTCTGCTCGGGTGCTTCCGGGATTTGTCGGATCAAAGAGCATGATCAAGCCCGGTGCACTTGCGCGCGCTGGCCGTTCACGCGGTGGTGCAGGGGCGGTCGGCACATCGACCGATGTCTACAATCGGTGCTTCAAAAGATCGCTCGATATCCTGCTGGTGTTCCTTTCGGCACCCTTCGCGCTGATCCTCGTGGCTATATTTGCAGGGCTGGTCGCGCTTTCGGGGGGGCGTCCATTCTACTGTCAGGATCGCCTTGGGCGGGGCGGGCGGCATTTCCGGATGTGGAAGATCCGCTCGATGGTTGTGGATGCAGATGCCATTCTGGCTGACTATCTGTCCGCCCACCCCGAAAAGGCGGAAGAATGGAACCTCAAGCAAAAGCTTGAAAACGATCCGCGAGTGACATGGCTGGGCCGGTTTGTGCGGCGCACATCGCTTGATGAATTGCCGCAACTGTGGAACGTGCTGCGTGGTGACATGAGCCTTGTCGGTCCGCGGCCGATGATGGTCAATCAAGCGGACCTTTACCCCGGCATGGCCTATTACCGTTTGCGTCCGGGATTGACCGGCACCTGGCAGATTTCCGAACGAAACGACGTGTCTTTTGGAAGCCGTGCGAATTTCGATGCATCCTACGAGGCAAATCTTTCCTTACGGGCAGATGCAAGGATCATTCTTGAGACGGTTCGGGTTGTATGCCGTGGAACCGGCCAGTGAAACCTGGGCAGGGCGGAACATATTGTGAAAATCATGCCGCCCTATCATGCAGACGTGTGACATCCGTTGATGATCAAAGTCTCGGCCCGGTTTGATGCAACCGGCGCCGGTTTGATATGGCCCTGTCGATTGCCCGATGAAGGGCCGGGGGCGGGGCGCGCTGTCTGCCTTCAGATGCGACCCGGAACAGGGCAGAGGAAATCCTGTGAAACTGCTGGTTGTCGGAATAAACTTTACGCCCGAAATCATCTCGACGGCGGTTTACACTGCGGGTCTTGTCGCGGGGATGGTGGACGAGGGCGAGACTGTCGAAGTGGTGACGGCGCAACCGTATTTCCCGGCATGGAAGGTCTTTCCCGGCCATCCGGCCTTTTGGTGGAGCAGGCGGCGCTATCACGGCGGCCGTGTCCGCGTCGTGCACTGCCCGCATTATGTTCCATCGCGTCCCACCGGTGTGCGGCGTCTTTTCCATCACGCCAGCTTTTGCATCTCTGCCATGCCGGTGCTGATCTGGAAGATGATCAGGTTCCGGCCTGATCTGGTTCTGGTCGTGGCGCCCTCGCTGATGATTGCACCTTTGGCATGGCTTGCGGCCCGCGCGGGCCGGGCAAAGACATGGCTGCACATTCAGGATTTCGAGGTCGAGGCAGCTATCGCCACAGGTCTTTTACGCGCCGATACGACCGTCGGGCGCATGGCGAAACGCTTTGATCATTGGGTGCACCACCGCTTTGACAGGGTCAGCACCATTTCTGACCCGATGATGGGCAAGTTGCGGGCAAGAGGCATTCCCGAACATCGCCTTTTCGAGTTGCGCAACTGGGCCGATCTTTCCCTTGTGAAGCCCATGCCTGAAGGCTCATCGCCCTATCGGGATATATTTGACATATCGACTGCGCATGTCGTGCTGTACTCGGGCAATATTGCCAACAAGCAGGGACTCGAGATATTGCCGGTTGTGGCGGCACTGCTGGCCGACCGGCATGACCTGACCTTTGTTGTTTGCGGTGAGGGGCCGTTTCTGGCCGAGCTTCGGCGTTTGGCGGATGGCCTGGGCAATGTCCGGTTCTTTCCGTTGCAGCCTCGGGAAAAACTGGGGGATCTGATGGCGCTGGCCTCGGTGCACCTGTTGCCGCAGATTGCCGGAGTAGCGGATGCGGTTTTGCCGTCCAAGCTGACCAACATGATGGCATCGGGGCGGCCGGTCATTGCTACGGCCGAACCGGGCACCTCGCTTGCCCTCGCCATCAAGAATTGCGGCACGATATCCCCGCCGGGGGATGCAAAGGCATTGGCGGCGGCGATCAGATGCCTGCTGGATGATCCGGATCTGCGCGCCGCTCAGGGCATGTCTGCGCGCAACGTGGCACTGACAAAGCTTGACTCGCGCCCCATTCTTCGCGCCTTTCATCAAGAGGCCGTGCGCCTGATTGCCCTTGACGATCGACGGGCTGGCAGCACCGCAGATATTGATTGACAGATATCAGAGCAGTTGAATGAAAAAAGCACTTATTACCGGAATAACCGGCCAGGACGGTTCCTACCTTTCAGAATTCCTGCTGTCCAAGGGCTATGAGGTGCATGGCATCAAACGCCGGGCATCGCTGTTCAATACCGCGCGGGTGGATCACATCTACGAGGATCCGCACGTCGACAATGCCCGTTTCCGCCTGCATTATGGCGATCTGTCGGACACGTCCAATCTGACCCGCATCCTGCAGGAAGTTCAACCGGATGAAGTTTATAATCTTGGCGCGCAAAGTCATGTGGCCGTCAGTTTTGAGGCGCCCGAATATACCGCAGATGTTGACGCCATCGGAACATTGCGCCTTCTGGAAGCGATCCGCTTTCTGAAGCTTGAACAGAAGACGCGATTTTATCAGGCGTCGACATCAGAACTTTTCGGTCTGGTGCAGGAAACGCCGCAGCGCGAGACGACGCCGTTTCATCCGCGCAGTCCTTATGCGGTGGCCAAGATGTATGCCTATTGGATCGCGGTGAATTACCGGGAGGCCTACGGAATTTATGCCTGCAACGGCATTCTGTTCAATCACGAAAGCCCGCGTCGCGGCGAAACCTTTGTGACACGCAAGATCACGCGCGGGCTGGCCAACATTGCCATGGGGCTGGAACCCTGCCTTTACATGGGAAACATCGACAGCCTGCGGGATTGGGGCCATGCCAAGGATTATGTCCGGATGCAGTGGCTGATGCTGCAGCAGGACCGGCCCGAAGATTATGTGATAGCCACGGGCAAGCAATATTCCGTCCGAGAGTTCATCAGTTGGAGCGCCGCCGAGCTAGGCCTTCAACTGGAGTTTTCCGGCGATGGCGTGGACGAGATTGCAACCGTCTCGTCCGTTGAGGGCAGTCTTGCACCGGCGCTGAAGCTCGGCGATGTGGTGATGCGCATCGACCCGCGATATTTCCGCCCGGCCGAAGTGATGACCCTGCTGGGCGACGCGTCAAAGGCGCGGCAACAACTGGGCTGGGTGCCCGAGATCACAGCGCAGGAAATGTGCGCAGAAATGGTTGCCGAAGACCTGAAGGCGGCGCGGCGGACGAAACTGCTGAAACAGCACGGGCTGGACCTGCCGGTGAGTGTCGAGGGATGATGCAGGCAATGATCCGCAAGGACTCCAATTAGGTGGCCGAACGTGACGCCGTGGGAAATGCGGCCCCAACCCGGAAACAGTCGTCCAGACCTCTATCATCGGACGCCTTTGCCCTGAACATGGTCACGATGGTGTCTGCGGGATTGAGCGATCCTGAAACGTGGGTCCGGGGTCCAGAATGAAGAACCTCTTCAGAAAGCTCGCCAAGGCATCAAGGGGCTTGCGTGACCCGCTTTTCCGCCGTGCCCTGAGTTTGGGGGTAGCACCGGGTTATGAGCATCGTGCGATGCTGGCGTCGCTCGGGCATGTCGGAACTGTGGTCGATGTCGGTGCGAACGTCGGGCAATTTGCGCTGATCGCGCGCCGGTGTTTGCCGCAGGCGCGAATTTTGTCTTTTGAACCGGTGCCTGACGCGGCAGATCGCTTTGCCCGGGCCCTGGCGGGCCAGCCAGATGTGAAATTGTTTCGCACCGCCGTGGGAGTCACGCGGACGACTTTGCCGATCCATATCACGGCGCGCGCCGACAGTTCTTCATTGCTGACCCCGGCGCTGCAATCAGAGGTCTATCCCGGCACGCATGAAGTTGGTGTTTTGCAGGTCGATGTGGCACCGCTTGATCAGGTCATCCATGCCGATGACATCAGCGGGCCGGCCCTGCTGAAGATTGATGTTCAGGGGTATGAACAACAGGTTCTGGAAGGGTGCGAGACCCTTTTGCAGCGATTCTGCTGGATTTTGGCGGAGCTTTCCTTTGTCGAACTCTATGCCGGCCAGACCCTTGCGCCCGAAGTGATAGGTTGGCTCGACTGCCGCGGTTTCTGCCTTGATGGAGTTTATGCATCCGACATGTCCTACAAGAAGGGACGGATGATACAGGGCGATTTTCTGTTCCGTCGAAAGCCGGACGATCAGACTGGCCGGGCGGCACATGGCGGGGCATTCCCTTGTATCTGAACTCAAAGGCTTGTGCGCATGTCTCCTAAAGCCACGCTCTTTCCGGAATCCAATGCCGGTGGATTTTCAAGCGTGGACGGCACGGTGCAGTTCTACATGCGTGTGCGTGCGCTGTTGCGGCCGGGCGATACGGTGCTTGATCTGGGGGCCGGGCGCGGAGTCGGGTTGATCGAGGACCCGGTTGCCTTCCGACGCGATCTGATGACCCTGCGCGGGCATTGCGCCATGGTCATCGGCTGCGATGTGGATGATGCTGTGCTTGCGAACCCCGGCCTTGACCGCGCATTTGTGATCCCGCAAAGCGGCAAGCTGGACCTTGACGATGCCAGCATTGACCTCATTCTGAGTGATCATGTGCTGGAACATATCCCGGACCCCAAAGCGTTCAGCGCCGAGGTGCAACGGGTGCTGAAGCCCGGCGGCTGGTTTTGTGCGCGCACCCCGAACCGATGGGGTTATATCGCGATGGCGGCCCGGCTGGTGCCAAACCGGTTTCACGCCCGCGTCGTGGCGCGGGTCCAGGACGGGCGAAAGGACGAGGATGTGTTTCCCACCGTCTACAAGCTGAACACATTCGCCGCGTTGCGACGCTGGTTTCCGGCAACGGTCTGGCGGCACTGCGCCTATACTTGGGAATCAGAACCGGCGTATTTCGGAAAATCGGTTCTGGCCTGGCGTATTGTCATGGGTGTTACCCGTCGTTTGCCACGGCGAATGGCAAGCACCCTGCTTGTGTTTCTTCAGAAAACGGATGGTGTCTGAAATGGCATTCGAACTTGCTGGCAAACGCATCTGGGTGGCCGGACATCGGGGCATGGTCGGGGGGGCCGTTGTGCGCCGTCTGGCCCGGGAAGGTTGCACGATCATCACCGTTGGCCGGGATGACGTTGATCTGGTGGATCAGGCTGCGGTGCGGTCGTGGATGGCCGATGAGCGACCCGATGCCATTGTGCTGGCGGCGGCAAAGGTTGGGGGCATAAAGGCAAACTCTGATTTTCCGGTCGATTTCCTGTATCAGAACCTGATGATTCAGGCGAACGTCCTGCAGGCCGCGCACGAGGCGGATGTTGCCCGTGTTCTTCTGCTTGGCTCATCGTGCATTTATCCAAAACGTGCCCCGCAACCCATTCGCGAAGGGGCTTTGCTGACCGGGCCGCTGGAACCGACCAACGAATGGTATGCGATTGCAAAAATCGCCGGGATCAAGCTTGCGCAGGCATACCGCACCCAATACGGGCGTGACTGGATTTCGGCAATGCCGACCAATCTTTACGGGCCGGGCGACAATTACGATCTGGAAACCAGCCACGTTCTTCCCGCCCTGCTGCGCAAGTTCCACGAGGCGAAACTGGCTGGCGCGCCTCGGGTTGTGGTCTGGGGCACGGGTACGCCCCTGCGCGAGTTTCTGCACTGCGATGACCTGGCAGATGCCCTTGTGTTTCTGCTGAAAGGCTACTCCGGGTATGACCATATCAATGTCGGGTCCGGCGTTGAGGTGACGATAAAGGAATTGTCCCGCACCATCGCCGACGTGGTCGGCTACAGCGCCGAACTTCAGTTCGATGATACCAAACCGGACGGCACGCCGCGCAAGTTGATGGACAGCACGCGTCTGCACGATCTGGGTTGGAACGTAACCCGGCCGCTCCGGGACGGTATCGCGCATGCCTATGCAGATTTTCTGTCAAAAGAAGTGACGCACAGGAGTTGACCCCGGGGTGTTGCGCCGCCTTTCATTCCTGAAGAATCAAGGAGATATCTCTCGTCGCCTTGCAAAGGGCTTTGGTGCGAACCTTCTTGGCAAAGCCGGGGTGGCGGCGGTGCAGCTATGCCTCGTGCCGGTTCTGATCCTGTCATGGGGTGCGGATGGATATGGCGCCTGGCTTATGCTGACAGCGGTGCCGACCTACATTCTGCTGACTGATTTCGGCATGGGAAATGCACTCGCGGTCGATCTGACCCGCGCTCTTTCCCGGCAGGACGAGGCGGCGGCCCGCAAGGCGCTGCAATCGGTGTGGGTGTTCATGTGCCTGATCTCGGCCATCGTCCTGACCGTT
Organism: Rhodobacterales bacterium; assembly: GCA_041737515.1. Classification (GTDB taxonomy): domain Bacteria; phylum Pseudomonadota; class Alphaproteobacteria; order Rhodobacterales; family Rhodobacteraceae; genus JBBQZP01. The sequence goes on from JBGSRQ010000024.1 coordinate 16,779, forward strand.
GCCGTGGGAGCCGTGTTGCTTTGGCCCGGCAGTGCGGTTGTGGGGGCGTTCCCGGCGATGTCGTATCGCATCGCAATCGTGCTGGTGGTCATCGAATCGGTTGCGGGGTTGCAGCAGGCGGTGCTTCGCGGGGTTTTTCACGCAACGCACCGCTATGCGATGGAGACCTTTCAGCAGAGCCTTTCCATCCCTGTTTCGGGAATTCTGGTTGCGATTGCCGCATTGTCCGGCCTTGGCATCATTTGGGCCGCAGCTTCGCTGGTTCTGGTTCGGAGTGCGATGGTTGTGGCTTACGGCGTGCAATTGGCACGGCTGGAACCGTGGAGCCGCCTTGGCTGGGCGGCGGCTGATCGGGCGACATTCCGCCGCCTGATGTCACCCTCCTTGTCGGCGCTTGCCTTGTCGTTGTCCAACGCTTTGGGGGTTCAGGGCGTGTTGCTGACAATCGGCTGGACACTTGGCCCGGCGGCTGCGGGTTTATACGGTGCTGCGCGCATGTTGACGCGAATTCCACTGCAATTCTCGGGGCTTCTGGTCCGGGCCAGTTTGCCGGAACTGACCCGCAGTCAGGAAGCCGGCCATGCCGGTCTGACGCGTCGCCTGATGCGTCTGAACATGCGCCTGACGCTTGCCACAGCGGTTCCGGCGGCATTGGCCTTGTCGGTCCTGGGGCCCGGCTTGCTTGCGTGGCTGTCAAAGGGCGCGTTGATCGCGGATCACATTCTGTTTGTCCTTCTAGGGGGCGCTGCCGCCATCTGTGCGATCTGGACCACTTTGGCGCAGCCGCTTGTCTCACTGAACCGGCAGGGAGAATTCGCGTCTTTCACGATGCTGTGCTATGCGTTGGTTGCCTTGCAACCTCTGGTTCTGGGTCAGACCCTTGTCGTTGCTGCCGGTTGCGCCTTGCTGGCGGAGGTGGCGGTTTTGCTGATGGTGTGGAGGAAAAGCAAGTGACCGGCACTTCATCTGGCTACGCCGCGCACCGGGCGGACTTGCGGATCAATGTTTGAACTGGCCGTGCTGTTTTCTTTTTGCGCCCTGTTGCATGCTGTTTCATGCATCCTGCGCGGCCATCTTCTGGCCATTCCACTTGCGATCATATCGCTTCAGATGGTCGGAGCGGCGTTCGCCTGGAAGGCGGATTTCATCACCACCTTTGCCAGAACCTGGTCGCGCGGCGGCCAGATTGAATTTGGCGGCGCAAATGTGGTTTATTTTTCGGCAATCTATCTGTTTCTTCTGCTGATCTATCTGCACCGAACGAAAGGCACGGCTTACGCCAACGCCCGTCTCGGCCTTGCAGCGTTCAATCATGAAAACCATGAGCGACGAATGTCGCCTGTTGCCATTCTGTTGGTGGTATTTACAATCTATCATTTTTACATATTGGATTTCAATGTTGTACTGAGCAACAGTCAATATATCCTGATGTCCTCGGCTATGGGCGTGGCCGTCAAGACTCCGGTTAATCTGTTTATCCATTCTGTTCAAGGGCTGGTCGGTCTGGCAACAATCGTCTATTTGTCGATTTCGATTTTGAGTGGCAAGAAAAAGCAGGCAGCCCTTCTTGTCCTGCCCGCACTATGGTTTTTGCTGTTCAATCTGTCGGCTCATTCTCGCATTTCGGTTGTCTATGCTGCTGCCTTTGCAATGCCGCTACTGATGTCGAACAAGAAATGGCACAAGGGACTTGCGAGTGCTGCGATTGTGTTTGCGTTCTTGAATTTGGTGAACAGTCTGAACGGCCGGGGTTCGTCGGTCCAGGGATTGGCATCCCTTTTCAACTACTTCGACCAATCTCTCGATTTTTCAAAACTGAACATCCTTGATCTGATGGGAAGTGTCCTTGAGGGCGTTTTTGTGCAGGGCGATGGTTTTCTTTACAGCCATCATGACTATCCCTTGGGATACAAGCTGAGTGCCATGTCGCCTTTCCCAAGTTTTATTGATGGATATGCCTCGCAGTATCTCGGTTTTCAGCTTCGATTGAGCCGGTTCGTTCCACTGGGCGCAACGTCAGAGGTTCGAATTTTTGGCGTTCCGTTCATGGTATTCTATTTCCTTGTTGTTGGATATTCTTACTCTAGTCTCTTTTCACTACTCAAACGTCGGAATTACATTCTTTTTCTGATGGCAATCGCCATCTTCTCTCTTTCCACCTATCTTCAATTCACATATCCTACCCGCAACACGCTTAGATTTTTTTACATCGTGATCTTGCTGGGGATTGCGAGTCGATTTGCGGTGTCGTCAAGGGCTTCCCGGATTGGGGCTCACGATGGGCGTGTTGCTTCCGATCCGGGCGCGCGATCACCCTAGGTTTTGTTAACCCCTCCTCAACATCCTTGGCAGCCAGGCAAACCTGCGGCTGATCTTCCAGAATTCAGAGGATACCATGAACAATCCATTCCTTTCCCAGACGGCTTCCATTACCGGCCCGGCCACCGATATCGTGCCAGTGACGCCCTCGGACACGGTTGATCTGGCGCAGGTTGCCATTGCGCTTTACGTCGAAACCGGGGGCACGGTCAGCCTTGTGACCGTATTCGGGCAGACCCGCACCGTCGTGCTGGCTGATTTTTCAATTCTTCCGGTCGGCACCAGACGGGTGCGGGCGACCGGCACCACGGCGACCGGCATTCATGCCATGGTCCTTGCATGAGGCTGACGGCGGATCTTTCCGTCGCATCGGTGTGCCGGCTCCGCCCGGCCGGACCGGCGCTTTCTCTTGATTTTGCGACGGGCACCTATCGCGCGAATGGCAAACCGAAAAGCCTTGCGCAGGTGCTGTCTTTTGCCCGCGCGGGCACGGCGTGGCGGGTGACCTCGGGCGGGGTGCTTGCGGCGGTGACAGCCAACTTGCCACGCTTTGATCATACCGGGACGGGCATGCCTCTGGGTCTGCTGATCGAACCTGCAGCGACCAATATTGTGGATCAGAGCAGCAACTTTGCGGATGCAGCCTGGTTCAAGGCGCGATTGAGTGGCGTCAGCGGTGCAGCGGCACCTGATGCGACGCTGACCGCAACGACCCTTACTCGCACATCTTCGACCGAAATCTGCTATGCGTCCAACGCATCGGGTGCTCCCGCAGGGGCAACCTATACCGCGTCCGTCTATGCCAAGGCAGGCCCGTCGAACGCACTTCTGGGTTTGCGGATACAGGGCAGTTATCCACGCATGGGCAATGCAACCTTCAATCTTGTTGCGGGAACGATCGTGGCAACCGCAGGCACGGCCTCCAACACAGGCACAACCGCCACGATCAGCCCGTTGGCGGACGGCTGGTATCGCTGCAGCCTGACGACAAGTTTTGTTGTCGCCGAAAACACCGTCATATCCATGGTGCTTGGTCCGGCAACGTCAGGGGCTCCCGTCAACCAGTGGGAGGTTTCGGGGCCGATCAGCGACGTGACGGTTTGGGGCGCGCAACTGGAAGAGGGTTCGGTGGTCACATCGCATGTTCCGACCGGGGCCGCGGCTGAGGTGCGTGCCGCGGATGCGCCGGAAATTCTGGGGCTGACCGGCATGTTCAATGTGACACTGACCTATGACGATCTGTCGGAAGAAGCGCTGAGCGCTGTTTCGATCACTCCGGGCTGGTGGCCGACGCTACAGCGACCCTGGTTGCGAAGCATCCGGATCGTTTGAGCGCGCAAGACTGATCTGGCATTCCGTTGCCCTGCTGACTATGCTTGGCCAACCGAAACTCTTGAACGATGTAATGCCGACAGGTCATCCGACGCACCATGCATTGGTCTTTGTTTGGGACAATTTCGGTCCCATGCACAACGACAGATGCAAGGCAGTTGCCGACCTTAGCAAAAGACGTGTCATTGGGCTTGAACTCCATAAATCCAGCGAAACCTACGAATGGGAGCCAGGCCGGGCCGAGGGTTTTGAACGGCAAACCTTGATATCGGGCTCCGACAGTGTGGGCCGGCTTTCAATTCTGTTTGCCATGCTGCGGGCGCGCCGCAGGATAGGCAAGGCGGATTGGTTCCTGTGCCACTATGAGCGGCCTGAAATATTCGGCTTCGCGCTGATCCTGCGGCTTTTCGGAAGCCGCGTTTTCACGATGGGATGTTCAAAGTTTGATGACCGGCCGCGCAGGGCCTTTCGTGAATACGTCAAGTCGTGGTGGTTGAAGCCCTATTGCGGTGCGATCGGATCGGGCAACCGCTCAAAATCATATCTTGAGTTTCAGGGAATTCCAGCGAAGAAAATACTCGGAGAATATAATACGCTTTCAATCACCCGAATGGTTTCGATGTCTGGCACGGTCCCGGCCCCGGAGGGAGTTCCTTTCGACGAGCGGGATTTTACGATCGTCGCGCGCCTTGTTCCAAAAAAGAACCTGTTCATGGCTTTGGAGTCGTACTCCATTCATGCCAGATCGGCCCAAATCCGTCGTCGCCTGAATCTGTGCGGTTCGGGCGTGCTTGAAGCAGAGCTTCGCGAAAAGGTTCGCGCGCTTGGGCTGGGCGACGATGTGATTTTCCACGGCTTTCTGCAAAGTGATGGTGTCGCCCGCATTCTGGGCCGCAGTCTGGCCCTTTTGCTGCCGAGTGTTGAAGAACAGTTCGGCAACGTCGTGATCGAGGCGCAGGCGATGGGCGTGCCGGTCATCCTTTCTGACGCCTGCGGAGCCCGCGATCTTCTGGTGCGCAACGGCGTGAACGGTTTTGTCATCGAGCCGGACAATCCGGAAGGTATGGCCTATTTCATGGGCCTTATTGCTTCGGATCAGGCCCTGTGGCGCCGGATGTGCGCAGCGGCCCTGACGTTTGCGCCCAAAGGGGACGTTGCGCGTTTTGCCGAAGGTGTAATTGCGCTTTGCGGCGACCAAACGGAAATCCGTCCTGCCTGATCGTCAACGGATGGTGGCCAACAGCGTCAGCGTCGCCGAACCCTGGTCCTGATCTTGTGCGTGGCGTGCGGTGGCGGCGGCAGAAATGCGGTGCCGCTCTGCCTTGGACATTCCCGCAAGGGTCTGGATGATCGCCACCGCTCCACTGGCGAAATCGGCCCCAACGGGCAGAGTTGTCAGGCAATCGCGAACCTGATCAGCAATTGCACCGCGCGCAAAGGCCAACACCGGAACACCGGCAGCCAGCGCCTCGTAAATGACCGTGGGCTGGGCTTCGTTCACATAGCGCGTCGGAAACAGAAACAGATCAAGGCCTTCAAAGAAGGTGTCCTTATCGGTGCCATAAAGTGGCCCGCACGCCTGCAGCAGCCCTTCAGCCACGGCAGCGCGGATTGCCTTGGCATCCTGTGTGCGTGAGGCGGGACCGGCAAGAACCATTTCAACCTGCAATGACCCGGCCTTCAGCCGCCGGGCCGTTTCGATGAAATCGTAAAGCCCCTTTTCGGCACCAAGGTTCGACAGCAACCCGACCCGGATCGGTGCGCCAGACCGCGGTGCGCGCGGCTGTCCGGGCGGCACGAAAAGTGCATTGGAAAGCAGCAGCGCCGTGGATTTCTGCGGGTAACGGGCAAAGAAAGCGCGTTCCATTGCCTGCGCCAGAAACACATGTTGCAGCCGCTTTCCCCCGATCGCAGTCAGGAACGCCATGAGGACAGAGCGCTGGTTGATGTAGGCGTAGGAATGATGATGCAGAAATATCCGCAGGCCCGCAGCTTTCGCCACCGCGACAAGGACCAGGGTATAAAGCATGCCCCATCCGGCATTCGCGCCGATGGAAAAATGGTGACCGCCCCTCATCCGGAAGCTGACGACGTGCAACGCCGCGCAAAGGCACCTTGCCGTCTGGCTCAGATGCCGGACAATCGCGGCGGGATGCGCCGACGACAGATCGCACAATTCGACATCGCGCCGTTTGCCGATTTCGGCGCTCAATGCCGCCGTCATCGCCGAAAACCCATGCACCGGCGGCGGAAACGGCCCAGCCACCAACAGCGGCGGCAAAGGCGCGACTGGCCCGCTCCGGTCAGTTGGAATAGTATTTTGCGCCATAAGATGAATATCCGCCATAGCTGCCGTTTTTGCCGCCATAGCCATACTTTCGCATCCGCTTCGGATCGACACGGTTCAGGCAAAGGCCCGCAATCGGAACATTGACCATCGTCAACTGATGCAGGGCTTCGACGATCTGGTTTCGGCTCGTGCTGTCCCAATGAACCGAGAACACAGTGGTGTCGGCGTGCTGGGCGATGACCCGTGCGTCGGGAACGACCAGAACGGGGGGAGTATCAATCAGAATGAAGTCATAGGCCGCGCGCGCCTCGGCAACAAGATCGGCAAACCGCATCGACGAAAAGAGATCGGCTGCGTTTACCGACACTTTCTTGCCAAACAGAATGTCGCCATGTGCCGGCATCGACCGGACGGCATCAATCAGGCTGACGTCGCCCATGATCACCGCCGCGATACCGGGAACATCCTTGGGCACATCATCGAAATACATGCTGAGCGAGCAGATCCTGACATCACCTTCAATGACCAGAACCTTGCGCCCCATGGCCGTCAGGTTCTGCGCCAATGCAAGGGTCGTGGTTGTCTTGCCCTCGCCCGGAACGGACGATGTCATTGCAACGACCTGTGGTTGTCTGTCCACCGCAGACAACAGAATACCCGTCCGCAGGTTCCTGACCGCTTCTGCCATCGCAGAGGTTGGTTTGCTGGAAAGGTAGTCCAGCACGCCTTTGCGCGTCTTTTCCCGGATCATGGGGATCTGCGCCAGAACGACACGACCGGTCAGTTGCTCCAGATCCGTGCTGGTGCGGACGGTGTTCGCAAGCTTTTCGCGCAAAAGAACCAGCCCGGCCCCCAGCACCAGCCCAAGGAACGTCGCCATCGTCACAATCAACGATTTGCGGGGGGCGCTTGGCGTATCGGGGATGACGGCATTCGACAGAACGCGACTGTCGGCTTTCTGGATGCCCGCCTGCGCGGATGTTTCATTCAGTCGGGTCTGGAAATGTTCGAACAGCACCCGGCTTGCATCGGCCTCGCGTTCAAGAATTTCAAGTTTTGCAAGGTCTTGCGACTGGCGTTCGATATCGGAGGCGAGGCCCCTTTCCGCCAGGCCAAGTGACTGGTGCTGAACGTCAAGTCGGTCGCGGTCTTGCCGGGTCAGCACAACAAAGCGGCGCAGATCTGTCAGCAGTTGCGCATTTGCACCGGTGTCGCCGCCACTGACGCGCCGGGCCAGTCGCAGCAAGCTGTCGTCACCCGAGGCTTCGGCCTGAGCCACCGGAGCCTGAATCGCGGCCATGCGCGTCAGCACATCCGCCTTGGTCGCGATCTGCCCGGAAATCTGTTCAAGGCGGCGGCGCGTTTCCTTCAGTTGCCGGTCAAGGCCCTCAAGGGTTTTGGCATCAATCAGGCTCGTCGCATTGCGGAAATCACGGACAGCCGTTTCTGCCGCCTCGAACGAGGCGCGCAGGTCGGCGACGCGCGTGGCCAGCCATGCTGTCGCCACTTCGGTGGCATCAAATCGGACCTTCAACTGATCATCAATATAAAGACGCGAGATTGTGTCGGCAATCAGCGCGGCCTTCTGCGCGGATGTGCTTTGCACCGTGATCTGAAAAACAAGGCTGTTGGGAATATTGCGCACCGTTACGGCGCGGAGCAGTTCCGATATCGCCGACGCGCGGTCGGCAACACTCTTTTCCTCGGGGCTTTGAGGTATCTGGGCCGGCTTTGGCAACCATGTCCGCAGCGATTGCGCCAATCCGATGGGTTGCAGCGTCACGTTGAACTCCGGATCGGTGATCAGGTTCAGGTCATCGACGACGCGGCCGATCAGTGTCCGCCCCCGCAGCACCTCCACTTCGGTGTTCACGATCGACGTATCTGCAGAAAGCCCGCCCAGAACAGAGTCGAGCCCCGCAACGGACCCTTCGCGCGTTTCCAGCATGACAACCGAGGTCGCCCGAAAAACAGGCGTCGCGACGCCGTAAGCATAGCCGCCTGCAAGCAGCATGACGGCCAGCGTCACCGCCAGTATCGTCAATTTCCCGCGCCACAGCGTGCGGGAAAGCGCAATAAGATCAACCGCATCAGGTTCGGATGCAGGGGATGGATCAATCAAGGTGCTGCGCTGATCAAAACTCAAAGAAAAAACCCAATTCCGCACCCCGGTTCAGTGATCCGCAATGCTCGCGTCCATCGGTCCAGTTGCTAGGTTTTCACTAAAGTTTCAAGTCACTTTCCGCGTTGCCCGCCAAAGCGGCGCCTTGGCGGAGCGATTGTTTTCAGGAAAATTGTTCTCGAATAAATCGAACGATTCAGGAACAATTTGGCATTGAGTGAACTTTCAAGGCGGAGTTTTCTGCATCCCCCGGATTGGCTTGCGGGTTAAAGGTCATTTCAGGTCGTGACGCCCCGAACAGTCAGCCTGACGCAGTGGCCGGGACCAGTTCCTGAAGCGGCCGCGCGCATTTGACCACGCCGACAAGGCATGTCCCGGCGCGGGTCAGCCGGCCCGCACTTCGATCAGACGTGGCCCCGGGCTGCGACGGGCAAGCGCCGCTTGCAATGCTTCAGGTGCATTGGCGACACTGACAAACGGCAGATCGCAGGCGGCGGCAAAGGGTTCCATCCGCA
>JBGSRQ010000043.1:0-19070 GCA_041737515.1 Rhodobacterales bacterium
CGGCATCCCGCGCCCCTGCCGTGCGCCCGGTCGCGCGCAAGGCTTTCGACCGCAGGATAAGTGCCTGAACGTCGTCGGGGTCGCGGGCCAGCAGTGCCGTCGTCAGTTCAACAGCCTTTTCCGCCGCACCAACATCAAGGGCAAGTTGTGCGAGCTGGCGCATGGCCTCCGGCCCGACAACCCGAGGCTCGGACAGCGCCGCCGAGCCCCAGCCAAGACAGGCAAGGACAAGGCCGGTGCAAAGGATGCGCATCAGACTTTACGGTTTGCGATATAGAATGAAACCGCCGCTTTCGCGGGCTGTTACACCGTCCACGAACGGGTCCTCCCCCTCCACCACCACGACACCGGTGATTTCTTCGGCACTGTCGCCAGCCAGGACGGCATAATACTTACCGCTTTCATATTGGACACGGACGCCTTCTCGGTCGACGTAGCTGCTGGTGATGCCATTGGTGAATTCGCCGGCGGAGTTCGTTGTATTCGGACCGACGGTGAATACCAGATCGGGAATTTTGGTTTGCGTGCGTTCTGATTTGGCGGTCAGCGCAGCAATGTAAGCCTGAGTGATGTCGCGCCCGCTGACGTCAAAGATGCGTCGGCTGGTCACTTCGCCCTGAACGCCCGCCCCTTCGTTGAAGTCCTTGAAATCGAAGGCGACTGTCATCTTGCCAGTCGCATATTCAAGGCCGCCCGAATTCCTGAAATCACGCAGGGCAGCGTAGTTGCCAGAGTATCCGGCCTGACCGGACTTCGGAATTTTCACCCCGCCCGTCCGCTCGTAGACAAAGCCGCCAAAGCCATAATCCACATAAGACCCAGTCCGGACGATGGAAAATCCGGTTTTACCAGTCCGCGATGCCCCGCGGATGGCCTTGTGCTGGAACTGCGGAATAACCTGCCCTGATACCGGGTCTTTCGTGGACCGGTCACCTTCATAGACCTGAAAGCCGGCCAGATTGCGCACATCGGAATCCCGCGCATAGCCGTTGTCGCCGTCGAAAGCCAGGTTGTCGACAAAGAACGTATCCGTCGCCTTGTCATAGCCGATGTCGGTTGCAAAGCCGTTGCCGTTGTCATCCCGCTCTTCGGACCGCTTGATCGGCGAGCCGCTCTTGGGGGCTGCGGTACCCGGCGGCAGATCAACCCCCGGAACCTCGGGGGCTGGCGGCAACAAAGGGTTGCCGCTGCAGGCGGAGACCAGCAGAAGCGCGCAAACGGCGGTCTTTACATTCAGCATGATTTCTTCTCGATTGCCCGATTTTTGGAAACGGTGACGGAATCCTGTAACGAAGTCAACGCGTTTTGCCCCGGCCTTCATCTGCGCCGTAACCTGATGCACCCCGGCATCACGCAGGATATCGCGGTTTGCGATGCGGCTTTGGCTATATATAGTGGCGCACGACTCATATGACCTGCGAAAGGCCCCGATCCCATGCCCCTGACCCCTGAACAGACCGCCGAAATTGCGGCGCAGCGTGCAACCCCACGTTCGACCCTGCGTGCCGTGTCCGAGGGGATGGAGGCGCATCTTTACCTGGCCCACGAGGTGCTGGATCACGGCTTTGTCCGCGTCATCGACTACATGGGTGACGATGCGGCCATCGTGCAGGCGGCGCGGGTCAGCTACGGTGCCGGCACCAAACATGTGCAGAACGACGAGGGGCTGATCCGCTATCTCATGCGGCACTGGCATTCGACCCCGTTCGAGATGTGCGAGATCAAGCTGCACGTCAAACTGCCCGTATTCGTGGCCCGCCAGTGGATCCGGCACCGCACTGCCAACGTCAACGAATACTCGGCCCGCTATTCGGTTCTGGACCGCGAGTTCTACATTCCCGCCCCGGATCAGCTTGCCGCACAATCGGTTGTCAACAATCAGGGCCGCGGCGCGGTGCTGGAAGGGGCCGAGGCCGCCCGGGTGCTGGAGGTTCTGAAACGCGACGCGAACACCGCCTATGATCACTATGAAGAGATGCTGAGCCCAGCCCAGCCCGATGGCACCCCCCAGCAGGGACTGGCCCGCGAACTGGCCCGGATGAACCTGCCCGCCAACATCTACACGCAATGGTATTGGAAGGTCGATCTGCACAATCTGTTCCATTTTCTGAGACTGCGCGCCGACCCCCACGCCCAATACGAAATCCGCGTCTACGCCGAAGCCATCTGCCGCGTCGTGGCCGACTGGGTGCCGCTTGCCTTTGGGGCATTCGAGGACTACCGGATGGGCGGGGTGACGCTTTCGGCGAAGGCGATTGATTGTGTGAGACGCAGGTTGGCGGGTGAGGTGGTGACGCAGGAAACCTCGGGCATGAGCAAGGGGGAATGGCGGGAGTTCGAGGGGGTTTGGGACGTCAAATGACGAGAATGCAACACTAATCATTTGAGGACTTCACGCTGGTTGGAACCCTCAGCGAAACGCAAAGCATCTTCGGCGTCGACGTCAGATGGAGCCGGGTTCTCATGCGGGAAAAGAGCGGCGCGCAAGCTTGTGGCGGAGGCGAGAAAGAAAGCTGCTTCGGCTGACAGCGCGTGAGCAAGCGTAGGGTGGGTGCCAACCCCCAAGCCCAAGCAAGCGTGCTCGGGCGTTCGTGGCTGAAGACAGTCCACCGGAGCGTTTTCACCCCGCGCAAGGGTGCGGGGCCGCCGCGCCCCCCCATGAAACCAATCCGGCGCGCCCTACGTTACTCTGCGAAGCAACCCCGGAGCCGCACCCATGCCCTTTGCCATCCTCTTCGCCACCACCTCGGCCCTGTTCCTGATCGCCGATGCGATCATGTTGCGCATGGTCATCCAGCCGATCTTCAAGCAGCACCTCGGCACGGCTCTGATGGACGGGTTGCGCTACGGCCCGGCGATTCTGTTCTACGTCAGTTACATGTGCGGTCTGATGTGGTTTGCGGGCTGGCCTGCGCTGCGGGATGGACTTCCCGTGCAGGGGCTGATCAACGGGGCGGCGCTGGGATTTGTGGCTTACGGTTGCTACGAGTTGACAAGCTGGACCGTGATGCGCGACTGGCATCCGCAGATGGTGATCACCGACCTCGCCTGGGGCACGGTCGTGTCAGGGGTGACAGTCTGGCTGGGGGTGCTGGCGGCGCGGGCCTGGGGGTGATAGTCTGGCGCAAACGGAGAGCAGCATGATCCTGTACGGCATTTCCACCTGTGACACCTGCAAGAAAGCGCTCAAGGCGCTGGCGGCGGCGGGGCATGACGTGACATTCCGCGACATCCGCGCAAACCCGCTGACCGAGGCAGAGATCGCCGAGATGACGCGCGAATTCGGTGACCTCCTGATCAACAAGCAGTCAACGACCTATCGCGGCATGTCAGATTGGTTGAAAGCTTCAGACACCGAGGCGAAGATTGCGGCTCAGCCAACCGTAATGAAACGCCCCGTCATTCAGGACGGAGCGGTTTGGCATCTGGGTTGGAACAGCGAAACAGAAGCGAGCCTGACCGCCTAAATCAACCGCAGGTCGCTGGCCGACATCTTGCCATCGCGCCCGGCCTGCATCTCGTAACCGATTTTCTGGTTGTCGTTCAATGCCTTGAGTCCCGCCCGCTCGACCGCCGAGATATGAACGAAAACATCCTTGCCGCCATCATCGGGCGCAATAAAGCCGTAGCCTTTGGTCGTGTTGAACCACTTTACGGTGCCCGTCGGCATGCCGCATCTCCCTGTCAGGTCCACCCCGGGCGAAATTGCCGCAGGGTTGTTCAGCCAGATATTCCGGAACCTCTGGCTGCCCGAAAGGCAGGGCACGGGTCGAAATGCTGTCTTCACGGCTGTCAGGATGCCAAAACCGGCCCAAAAATCAAGATGATTTGCAACCGCTAGGTCAGCCGCACGGCGCGATCAACGGACAGCGGTCCCGCGCCCTTGAACAGAAGAACCGCAAGCAGCATCACCCAAAGGGCGCGTTGGTCCATGATCAGAGCATCAGCCGCGCGGTCGAACCATGTGCCGATGGTGGCAACGTCGGCGCCGTGGCCGTAGATATCGGTCAGGCTTTGCACGACAATGAAGCCGATCATGCCGAATGCCGCCGCCCGGGTGAACAGGCCCAGCACGATCAGCGCGGGAAGCACAAATTCGGCGACGGTTCCGGCCACGACGACAACCCAGGCAAACAGGCCGAGTTGGCTGGAATCGTATCCCGCAGCCTCCAGCGCGCGGGGGAAAATCTGCGCGTATGCTCCATCTGACGGGCTCAGGAACCCAAGCGCGCCGGGGCCAAGTTTGGTCAGGCCCGAAGCCCAGAAATAACGGAGCAGAACCCCCGCAAAGACCAGACGCGCCAGTGTGGGCAGGGCCGCGGCAGAGGCTGATCCAACCCTGTCGGCTGCGCGATTGTGAAGGGAAACCAACATGATATCGTTATTCCTTGTTAAGGTCCAGAAAGCCGCCGCCGTTGATCATCAGGGCCAATGTGCGGGCAAGATCGTGTGCGGGGCCAGCGTCATCGACCGCCTGTTCGACAGATTTCGCGGCCGCCAATGCCGCCAGAAAACGCGCGCCGCCTTCGGGCAAAAGATGCGGGGTGGGGTCAAACTCGGGGCGCAGGATGACCACGCTTTGCGCCGCCATGACCAGGGGTGTGGTGGCCTTGTCGGTGTTTGTGCGCCAGATGTCGTAGAGCGGCCAGCGTGAGGTGATGACCTGAACCGCAGGCGCAAGGCGCAATCGCGCCGCAATGAACGCATCAGGCGAAAGGGTTGCCAGAGTTCCCGCGGTCAGAGGCTGCGCATCGGCAGCGTGATAGGCGTTGCGCAGGGCCAGTTCCAGCCGCGCCACATCCGGCAGATACCCCAGATGCGCAACTGGCGGGAAGGTTTGCAGAAATTCGGGCATATCGGCGCCGTAAAACATCAGCACTTGCGACCGGGGCGGGTGCTGGCGCAGGAAAACCAGCGCCATTGCGGCAAAGAATTCGGGCCCGACGATCTGTTGCAGTATCGGAAATCCGTCTTCGAGTGCACGGGTCAGGCTGGCGGTCACGTTGTTGCGGTAGACTGAAAAGCGGCGACCCGCCGGACGCTTGAATGGATCCACCAGCCCGGCCGGAATGGCGGCTTCCGGGTTCAGCAGGGCAGCCTGAAAGGCGGCCTGCATCACCGGGCGTCCTGCAGAATGGTTGTGGCACGCGCCGCCTCGGCCGCGAGAACCGGCCAGTCGGGCACGTCATTGTCCCATTCGATGAGTGTGGGTTTCGCGCCGGCCGTGGCGATGACATGGGCATAAAGCGCCCAGACCGGGTCTGCCACCATAGCCGCGTGGCTGTCGATCAGCAGGGGCGCGCCGAAATCGTCGGCGTCAAGATCATGCCCGCCCAGATGTATCTCGCCCACGGCATCCAGCGGAAAGCGGTCGATATAGGCGCGCGCATCGGTGTTCTGATTGGTCGCCGAAATGAACACATTGTTCACATCCAACAGCAGGCCACATCCGGTGCGGCGCGAAAGTTCGGCCAGAAAATCCACCTCGTCCATTTCGGTCTGCACAAAAGCCAGATAGGTGGACGGATTTTCCAGCAGCATCCGCCGCCCAAGAACCTCTTGCACGCGGTCGATGTGATCGGCCACGCGCGTCAGGGTTTCCGCGGTGTAGGGCAGGGGCAGAAGGTCATTCAGATAGGTGGTGTCATGGCTGGACCATGCCAGATGTTCGGAAAAGCTTGCCGGCGAAATCGCGTCACACAGGGTTTTCAGGCGGGCCAGGTGGTCGGCATCAAGCGGGCCTTCGCCACCAATGGAAAGACCCACGCCATGCACCGAAATCGGAAAGCGCTCGCGCAGGTGGCGCAGTTGCGCCTGCGGACGGCCGCCTGCACCCATGTAGTTTTCGGCATGAACCTCAAGCCATCGAACCGCGCCCGCGCCGGACAGAATATCGTTGAAATGCTGGGGCTTGTAGCCGACGCCGGTGGCATTCGGCAGGGGCTCGTGCGCGAGGGCGTCGAACATGGGCGTCATCCCTTTCAGGTGCCCCCCGGCGCATTGCCGGGGGGCAAATGCGATCAGGCGGCCGGGTCGCGGTCAAGCGCTTCCAGTGATCCGGTGCGGCCACCGGGCAGTTCCATTGTTGCACAGGTTCCGGCGGGCACCAGGCTCCAGGCGTCGCCCTGATAATCCACCTTGGATGTTCCGGCGCAGGTCGTGCCCGGCCCGGCGGCGCAATCATTGGCACCGGCAAGGGCCACGCCAAAGCATTTTTCCTTGGCTCCTTCGGCCGAAGCAGTGGTGGTGCAGGCTGCAAGTGCGGCGGCCAGAGCACCTGCAACTGCAAAGGTCTTGACGTGAGTGGACATGAGAATTCCCTTGTTTGACTTGTGTTCAGGCCATTGTTTCCGGCCATCGCCAGTTAAGCGAGGGCCACAATGAAATGCCAATCACAGCCCTGTGCATGACAGGAGCGTGAGAAATTGACATACTCGGGCGCCCAGCCGCTTGCTGGTTTCCAGTTTTTTACCTTAATATCAGAGAGTTACGCGCCGCGCAGATCAGGGGCCAGCGTCTCTTGTGCAAGGTCCGCGATGATCTGGTCCAGTGTTACAGTAGAGGTTTGGGTTTCGCCCAGACGGCGCAGCGACACCGTTTGGTTCTCCACTTCCTTCATGCCGATGGCCAGAATGACCGGCACTTTGCCAACCGAATGTTCGCGCACCTTGTAGTTGATCTTTTCATTGCGCACATCCGCTTCGGCCCGCACGCCTGCGGCTTTCAGCGCCGTGACCACCTGTTGCACATAGGCATCGGCGTCCGACACGATGCTGGCCACCACCACCTGACGCGGGGCCAGCCAGAACGGCAGCTTGCCGGCGTAGTTTTCAATCAGGATGCCCAGAAACCGTTCGAACGATCCCAGAATGGCGCGGTGCAGCATGTAGGGGCGGTGCTTGCCGCCATCGACGCCCACATATTCAGCGCCAAGCCGCGCGGGCAGGTTCGGGTCCACCTGAAACGTGCCGCACTGCCATTTGCGGCCGATGGCATCGGTCAACTTGAAGTCAAGCTTGGGGCCGTAGAAGGCACCCTCGCCGGGGTCAATCTCATACGGGTTGCCGGTTTTCCTGATGGCGTTTTCCAGCGCCGCCTCGACGATATCCCAATCGGCATCAGATCCGATCCGCACATCGGGGCGGGTGGACAGTTTGATCTCGAAACTCTCGAACCCCAGATCCTTGTAAACCGAGGCCAGAAGCCGGATGAAATCGGCACATTCCGTCTCGATCTGGTCTTCGGTGCAGAAGATATGCGCATCGTCCTGCGTGAAACCGCGCACCCGCATCAGACCGTGCATTGACCCCGACGATTCGTAGCGGTGGCATGACCCGAATTCAGCCAGCCGCAAGGGCAGGTCGCGGTAGGATTTAAGTCCTTGATTGTAAACCTGAACATGGCATGGGCAGTTCATCGGCTTTAGCGCGTTGATGCGCTTTTCCTTGGCCCCGTCCTCGTCCACCTCGACGATGAACATGTTTTCGCGGTAGGCCTCCCAATGGCCCGACTTTTCCCAAAGGGTGCGGTCCACCACTTGCGGCGTCTTGATCTCGCGGTAGCCTGCGGCACGCTGGCGCCGGCGCATGTAGTCTTCCAGCCCGCGGTAAACCTGCCAGCCATTGGGGTGCCAGAACACCATGCCGGGGGCTTCTTCCTGCAGATGGAACAGCTCCATCTCGCGGCCCAGCTTGCGGTGGTCACGCTTGGCGGCCTCCTCCAGCATGGTCATGTGGGCGCGCAGATCGTCGCGGTTCTTGAACGCAACACCGTAGATGCGCTGCAACATCGGCCGCGTGCTGTCGCCCAGCCAATAGGCCCCGGCGACGCTTGTCAGCTTGAACCCATCGGCGGGCACTTGACCGGTGTGCTGCAGATGCGGGCCACGGCACAGATCCTGCCACGGCCCGTGCCAGTACATCCGCAGGTCTTCGCCCAGGGGGATACGGTCGATGAGTTCAAGCTTGAACGGCTCGTCCTTGGCGACGTAATGCGCAATCGCGCGGGCACGGTCCCAGACCTCGGTTTTCACCGGGTCACGCGCGTTGATGATCTGTTTCATCTTGGCTTCAATTGCGCCAAGGTCTTCGGGGGTGAACGGCTCGGCCCGGTCGAAATCGTAAAACCAGCCCTCATCGCGCACCGGGCCGATGGTGACTTTGACAGCGGGCCAGATCTCTTGCACCGCGCGGGCCATGATATGCGCCAGATCGTGGCGGATCAGTTCAAGCGCCACCGCATCATCCTGCATGGTGTTGATGGCAATGGTCGCATCGCACGCAATCGGCCACTGCAGATCGTGATGCGCACCGTTCACCGTGGCGCTGATCGCCTTTTTCGCAAGGCTGGTCGAAATGCCTGCGGCAACCTCGCCCGGCGTCACACCGGCGGGAAACTCACGTTTGTTGCCATCAGGAAAGGTCAGGGAAATCTGTGCCATAGCACCACCTCGTCGGTTTGGCGCCCACGGAACGCCCGGTTGCAAGTTATGTCGGCCGCATGAATGGACGGGTGCGCGCGGGGTGTCAAGATATGCCGCAAGCGGGGTTGATCTTTCAACCGGGGGGTGGAAGGTGAAAGCCAAGGGGGAGCCGCCGTGCAAACTGAAATGATCACGCCGCAGGGGCGCCGCATCGCCTATCGTCACCTGCCGGGGAAGGCGCCCGGCGTGGTGTTTCTGGGCGGTTTTCGATCCGACATGTCGGGCACCAAGGCGCAGGCGTTGGAGGCTTGGGCGCTGGCGCGCGGTCAGGCGTTCTTGCGGTTCGATTATTCCGGGCACGGGGTGTCCGGGGGCGCTTTCGAAGACGGCTGCATCGGCGCGTGGTTCGAGGATGCTCAGGCGGTGATCGCCGCACAGACCAAGGGCCCACAGATTCTTGTCGGTTCATCCATGGGCGGCTGGATCGCACTTTTGCTGGCGCGCGCGATGCCGGCACGGGTCGCGGCCCTGGTCGGTATTGCAGCGGCCCCCGATTTCACCGAAGACAGCATGTGGGCCGGGATGTCCGACGCTGACCGTGCCCTGCTGATGCGTGACGGGCGAATTGAGCTGCCATCCGAATATTCTGACGCGCCCTATGTCATCACCCGGCGTCTGATCGAGGATGGGCGCACCTGTCTGGTGTTGCGTGACGACTTGAATTTACCGTTCCCAGTCAGATTGTTGCAGGGCACTGCTGATGTTGATGTGCCACAATCTGTCGCGCTGCGTCTTCTGGATCATGCGACCGGACCGGACATCCGGCTGACCCTGCTCAAAGGGGCCGACCATCGCTTTTCATCGCCCGAATGTCTTGCGCTGTTGCAATCCACGCTGGACGAACTTGCGAAGGGATACCGCAATGCGTAGATTGGGCCGTTTTCTTGGGCGTGTTCTGATTATTCTTTTTCTGATAATTGTTGCTGAACGTCTGGTTGCCCCGCGTGATAGTGTAGATCGAGATATATCTTTTAATATGAGTGGATTGCCAGCCAATCTGAACGCTTATCTGGACGAGAGTGAATTAGCTTTTCCCGATATTGTATCCGGAACCGCCAAGAAAATCATCTGGGCCGGAGCCATCGGGCAAAAGACACCGCTCGCCATTGTCTATCTGCACGGCTATTCGGCCACGCTGGAAGAGATCCGCCCCGTGCCCGACCGGGTTGCGCGGGAACTGGGGGCCAACCTGTTCTTCACCCGGCTGGCCGGCCACGGTCGTGGCAGTGCTGCCATGGCTGAACCCGCCGCCGGCGACTGGATCGAGGATACGGCCGAGGCGATGGCCATCGGGCGGCGTCTGGGCAACAGGGTGATCGTGATCGGCACCTCGACCGGGGGTACTCTGGCGGCGATGGCGGCGACCGACCCCGATCTGTCGAAAGATCTTGCGGGGGCGGTGCTGATCGCGCCCAATTTCGCGCTGCGCCCAGTGGCCGCAAAAATCCTTGATATGCCGTTCGCGCGCTGGTGGGGGCCGCTGGTCGCGGGCCAGACACGCAGCTTCACGCCGATCAACGCAAGGCACAGGCAGTTCTGGACGACATCTTATCCCACGGCATCGCTGTTTCCCCTTGCGGCGTTGATGCGCGAGGCACGGGGGGCGGATTATGCACAGGCGAAAACCCCGGCTCTGGTGATCTATTCCGAAGCGGATCAGGTGATCGACCCTGCCGCGATCGCCCCGGTTCTGGCGAAATGGGCAGGTCCGGTGCAGATCGAAAAGCGTGTGATGGGGCCGGGGGATGATCCGTACAGCCATGTGATTGCGGGCGATATCCTGAGCCCCGGTCAGACCGATGATACGGTCGCGCTGATCGTGAAATGGGCGCGGGGGGTGGCGTTGCAATGACGGATCCCGTTGTCCTTTTGCCCGGAATCCTGTGCGACGCGCGGGTGTTCCTGCACCAGATCCTTGATCTGGGGCGAATGCGGGCGGTGATGATCTGCCTGCCAGTGCAGGGCGCATCGGTCGAGGAAATGTCGGCGTCCGTTCTGGACGTGGCCCCACCGAAATTTTCGCTTATAGGTCAGGGGCTTGGCGGCGCCGTGGCGCTGGATGTGCTGCGCCGCGCGATGGGACGGGTCAGCCATATCGCCCTGATCTCGACCGATCCGCTGGCCGAGGCTCCACAAATGGCTGTTGCCCGCGAGGGCCGGATGATTGCGGCCAAGGCCGGGCGTCTGGGGCAGGCGATGCGCGAGGAACTGCCGCCATCAGCCCTGTTTCAGGGGCCGGACCGCAATGATATTCTTGATCTGGTTGCCGATATGGCGTTGGGGCTTGGCCCGGCGACCTTTGTAGCGCAATCACGCGCCTTGCAGCGCCGACCGGATCAGCAAAAGACCCTGCGCCGCGTCTCCATTCCTGCCCTTGTTCTGGCGGGGGCGGACGATCCTCTGGTGCCGGTGCGACGGCAAGAGTTTGTGGCCAACCTGATGCCGTCCGCCCGGATTCAGGTCATCGAAGGTGCGGGCCACCTGCCCAGCATCGAACAACCCGGCGTCGTGTCGGCGGCGCTTGAGGCGTTTTTGGGCGCGCCGCTTTTACTGCGATGAGGCAAGGCTGATTTTCGGTGCATTTGCCGCGCTTTTGTCGATGAACTTCAACACAAGCGGCCGGATGTTCAGGCGCCAGCTGCGCCCTGCAAAGATGCCGTAGTGCCCGGCGCCTTGCTCCAGATGCTGCGCCTTTTTGGCATCGGGCAGGCCGGTCAGCAGCTTGAGCGCCGCAACACATTGGCCGGGGGCGGAGATATCGTCATTCGCGCCTTCAACCGTCATCACGGCGACCTTGGTGATCGCGCCCATGTCAACCAGCTTGCCGTTCACGACGAACGTGTTAAGCGCAATCTCGCGGTTCTTGAAAATCCGCTCAACCGTCGACAGGTAGAATTCCGCCGTCATGTCCATGACCGCAAGGTATTCATCATAAAAGCGGTTATGGGCATCGTGGTCGGACGCATCGCCAGTGGCCACACGCAAAATCTGATCGGTAAAGGCCTTTGCGTGCCGTTCACCGTTCATCGAGATGAAGCTTTGAAGTTGCAAGAGCCCTGGGTAAACCAGCCGCCCGGCGCCCTTGTAACTGAAACCGACGCGCTGAATGGCGAAGTGTTCCAACTGGCCCATCGTGATGCGGCGGCCAAAGTCGGTAACATCGGTTGCGGCAGCATCGGGATCGACCGGCCCGCCGATCAGCGTCAGGCTGCGCGGTTGCGCATCGGGGTATTCGGCAGCCAGATAGGCGGTGGCCGCAAGCGCCAGCGGCACCGGCTGGCAGACCGCGATCACATGGCTGTCGGGGCCAAGGTGGCGCATGAAATCGGCCAGATAAAGAGTGTAATCCTCGACATCGAATTTGCCGGCCGATACCGGAATGTCGCGCGCGTTGTGCCAGTCGGTCACAAACACGTCGCAATCGGGCAAAAGGCTTTGCACGGTGGACCGCAGCAGGGTTGCGTAATGGCCCGACATCGGGGCAACCAACAGCACCTTGCGTGCCATCGGCGCACGGCGGCGGACGGCAAACTGCACCAGATCACCAAACGGGCGCTGCACCACCGGGGTTATGTCGATCAGGTGATCCTGCCCCTCGGGACCGACAATCGAACGGATGCCCCAGTCGGGTTTGGCGATCATGCGGCCGAAGGTGCGTTCCGTTACCTCGCCCCAGGCGGCGGTCAGCTGAATGGCCGGGTTCATCGACATTGCGAAAGCCGGATAAGACGCCATTGCCCGTGCCGTGGCCCCCATCCACGCATTCGTGTTGCGTGCGGTTTCCATCAGGTCGTAAGTCATCATATACTTCATTCTGTTTCCAATCGGGGAGGAGCCCCAGTCGATGACGCCGCTCTCTCCCCAGACAGGCGACACTATGCTGCATAGCAGCAAGATAGGGCGGGATTGCTGACATGACAATACAAGACACCACCGAGCGCGCCCGGCTTGACCGGCTGAACGCGAATCTGTCCCGTCTGGATGAATTGTCAAAACGGCTGACAACCGCACTTTCGGCCCGAAAACAGGCCGATCCGGCGCTCGCTGGCCCGGGGCAGGACGTCTATATGAAGGCCGCGGCGGCCTATGTGGCCGAAATGATGCAGAATCCCGGCAAAATCCTGGAACATCAGGTCGCCTACTGGGGCAAGACCCTGAAACACTATGTCGAGGCGCAACAGGTGCTGGCAAAAGGTGAACTGAAAGCCCCGGCCGACCCGACGCCCAAAGACAAGCGATTCGCAAATCCGTTGTGGGAAACGCATCCGTTCTTCAACTACCTCAAGCAGCAATATCTGTTCAATGCCGAGGCGATCAGCGGCGCCGTCGCGGGGCTGGAACATCTGGACCCCGGTGACAAGAAGCGGGTCGAGTATTTCTCGCGACAGATCGTCGACATGTTCTCGCCGACGAATTTTCTGGGCACCAACCCCGATGCGCTGGAACGCGCGGTGCAGACCGATGGCGAAAGCCTGGTGCACGGGCTGGAAAATCTGGTCCGTGACGTGGAACAGCACAATGGCGAGTTGCTGATCACGCTTGCCGACAAGGCCGCCTTCACCGTGGGGGGCAATATCGCCACCACACCCGGTGCGGTCGTCTACCGCAACAGGCTGATCGAGTTGATCCAGTATTCCCCCACCACGGAAACCGTCCACGCAACGCCCCTGCTGATCTTTCCGCCGTGGATCAACAAGTTTTACATTCTGGACCTGAAACCCCAGAACAGCCTGATCAAATGGATCGTCGATCAGGGCTTCACGCTGTTTGTCGTCAGTTGGGTGAACCCCGATGCAAGTTATGCGACCGTCGGCATGAATGATTACATCCGCGACGGCTTCATTCGCGCCATGGCCGAGGTGCGCCGTATCACCGGGCAGGATCAGATCAACACCGTGGGCTATTGCATCGCAGGCACCACGCTGACCGCGACGCTGGCCTATCTTGCGCGGCAGGGCGACCATTCCGTGAACGCCACGACCTATTTCACCACGCTGACCGATTTTTCCGACCGGGGCGAAGTGGGTGTATTTCTGAATGATGATTTCGTGGATGGAATCGAACGTCAGGTGGCCATTGATGGCGTGCTGGATCAGACCTTCATGTCGCGCACGTTCAGCTATTTGCGGTCCAACGATCTGATCTATCAGCCTGCTATCAAAAGCTACATGCTGGGCGAGGCACCGCCTGCTTTCGATCTGCTGTACTGGAACGGCGACGGCACCAATCTTCCAGCGGCCATGGCCGTCGAATACCTGCGCAAACTGTGCCAGAATGATGACCTGGCGCAGGGGCGGTTTGAGGTCATGGGCCAGCCCGTGCATCTGGCCGATGTGACGATTCCGGTGTTTGCGGTTGCCTGCGAGACTGATCATATCGCAGCGTGGAAAAGCAGCTACAACGGCATCCGGCAGTTCGGGGCCAAGGATAAAACCTTCGTTCTGTCGCAATCGGGCCATATCGCGGGGATCGTCAATCCTCCGTCGAAAAACAAGTACGGGCATTACACGAACGCCGCTGCGCTGAGCACTCCCGATGCATTTCGTGAGGCGGCGACGTTCCATGAAGGGTCATGGTGGCCGCGCTGGAAAGACTGGCTTTCGGCACGTTCTGGCGGGCAGGTTCCGGCCCGCGTTCCGGGTGATTCTACCAACGACATCCTGTGTCCGGCGCCCGGAACCTATGCGCTGCCCAAAGATGCCGCCTGAAGATCGGAACGGTTTCAAGCACATGGCGGCATTCTACCGGCGGTAATGCTGCATCGCAGAACTGTCACTTGATTTGCTGCACTGCAGCATTTATATGAAGCTCATCGAACAAGGGCACCGCCCAACCAGATGGAGCTTCAGATGAACACCGCAAACGATTTCACCAAAGTCATGCAAGACATGATGGCGTCTTTCCCGATGGACAGCTCTGCGATGCAGAACGCGTTCAAAACCCAGGCTGCGATGACCGAGAAGTTCTCGAAAGTGGCACTGGACGCGGCTGAAAAGTCGACCGAGATCACCTCGAAATGGGCCAAAGACACCATCGCCAAGATGAGCGACGCTGCCAAGGCCAAGACCGAGCCGACCGATTACACCAAATCGGCAACCGATTTTGCTTCGGCTGCGGCTGAAATGGCTGCCGAAAACATGGCCGCTTTCGCCGAAGTTGCGAAGAAAGTGCAGATGGAAACGGTCGAGCTGATGCTGGCCGCTGGCAAGGACATGTCCGCCGAAGCCACCACCGCGATGAAAAAAGCAACGACCGAAGTGACGGCCGCTGCAAAGAAAGCAACTACGCCCGCAAAGTAAGCAGGCCGGTTGACTGTGCGAGTGTGCCCGATTGCGGGCTAATGACGGGAGGGTGGGCTGCAAAGCCCACCCTTTCTTTTTGCAAATCCGTCGCCTAAGCTGGCGGGCACCAGAACGATGAGGGTGGCCATGGCCGATACCAAAGCTCCGCTGCTGATCAAGCGCTATGCCAGCCGCCGTCTGTATAACACCGACACCTCCGATTATGTGACGCTGGAAGATATCGCCGGTTTCATACGCGCCGGGCGCGAAGTGCAGATCATCGACCTGAAATCGGGGGATGACCTGACCCGCCAGTATCTTCTGCAGATCGTGGCCGAGCATGAAAGCAAGGGCGAGAATGTGCTGCCCATTGCCGTGCTGACCGACCTTGTGAGGAGTTATACCACCGGCATCCAGTCGGTCGTGCCGCAATTTCTGGCCGCGTCGTTCGACATGTTGCGCGATGGGCAATCGAAGATGCTGGAGAACCTGGGCTCGATCAGCCCGATGACGGCAATGCCGGGGTTTGATGCAATGCGAAAGCAGCAGGAAGCCTTCATGAAAACGATGATGGGCGGCTGGCCCAAAGGGGCTTCCGGTCCGGCACAAGAGACCCCGGCGGGGTCTGCCGATGACATAGCCGAGATGAAGCGGCAACTGGCGGAACTGCAGAAAAAGCTGTCGAAGATGTAGCCTGGCCGCCGCGCCAAGAACAAGGGGCGCCGCAGCGCCCCTTTTTTCATTCCGACACACGAAACCTTTCGGCGGATTTCGTTCAATCCGAACCAGACCGACGGTCATACAAGCCATCGGGATTGTGGGGTATTGCGTTTGATCTGCTGATCCCGATCAAACCCAACACGCGCTAGTTCCGCGCTTTGTCCACCATCTTGCCCTTGGAAATCCACGGCATCATCGCGCGCAGTTTCTCGCCGACTTTTTCGATCTGGTGTTCGTCGTTGATCCGGCGGGTCGCCTTGAAGAACGGCTGTCCGACCTGATTTTCCTGCATGAAATCGCGCACGAACTTGCCGGTCTGGATATCGGTCAGAACTGCTTTCATCCGTGCCTTGGTTTCCTCGTAGGGCAGGATCCGCGGGCCGGATACATATTCGCCATATTCGGCCGTGTTCGAAATCGAGTAGTTCATGTTGGCGATGCCGCCTTCATAAATCAGATCGACGATCAATTTGACCTCGTGCAGACATTCGAAATAGGCCATTTCCGGCTCGTATCCGGCTTCGACCAGCGTCTCGAAGCCCATGCGGATCAACTCGACCAGACCGCCGCAAAGAACCGCCTGTTCGCCGAACAGATCGGTTTCGCATTCCTGACGGAAGTTCGTCTCGATGATGCCCGACCGTCCGCCGCCGATGCCCGAACAATAGGACAGGCCAAGCTCCATCGCCTTGCCCGATGCATCCTGATGCACGGCCACAAGGCAGGGCACGCCGCCGCCCTTGGTGTATTCGCCGCGCACGGTGTGGCCAGGGCCCTTGGGAGCCATCATGATGACATCGACGCCCTTTTTTGGCTCGATCAGCCCGAAATGCACGTTCAACCCGTGCGCAAAGGCAATTGCCGCGCCTTCGCGCAGATTGTCATGCACGAATTCCTTGTAGGTCGCGGCCTGCAATTCGTCCGGCATGGTGAACATGATCAGATCGGCCCATTTCGCCGCCTCTGCGATGCCCATGACTTTCAGGCCTTCGCCTTCGGCTTTCTTCGCCGATGGGCTGCCTTCGCGCAGTGCCACGACAAGATTCTTCGCCCCTGAATCGCGCAGGTTCAACGCATGGGCATGGCCCTGCGACCCGTAGCCAAGAATGGCCACTTTCTTGTCCTTGATCAGGTTAACATCGCAGTCCCGGTCATAATAGACGCGCATCGCCGTCTCTCCCCATGTGTCCCGTGCCGTCCGGCATCGCGCGGGTTCTAACGATTTTGAGGGGCGATGCAACGGCAAGCGGGCAATTTCGGCCATCGTTTCCCCAGATAGGCTTTGCTTTTCACGCGCCCCCGCCCTAGCTCTGGCCTAAAGCAGCGGAGGATATCATGGACGGCACGCACAGCACGGTGGACCCTGACGGTCTGATGGAGTTTTCGGTGGTCTTTACCGACCGCAGCCTGAACCACATGTCGGCGAAATTCCAAGAGGTGATGCGCGATATCTCGACTGTCCTGAAAGAAGTTTACAACGGCGCCGCCGTGGCTTTGGTGCCGGGTGGCGGGTCGTATGCCATGGAGGCGGCCGCGCGACAGTTCGCCACCGGCAGGCATGCGCTTGTCGTGCGCAACGGCTGGTTTTCGTATCGGTGGACGCAGATTTTCGACATGGGCGGGTTCACGTCGCAAACGACGGTGGTAATGGCGCGGCAAACCGGCAACGGCGCACAGGCCCCCTTTGCGCCGCCCCCGATTGATGAAGTGGTGGCCAGAATCCGCGAGGCACGCCCCGATGTGGTTTTCGCACCACATGTCGAAACCAGCGCGGGGATCATCCTGCCCGATGATTATATCACCGCGCTGGCGGCGGCCGCGCATGAGGTCGGCGCGTTGTTGGTTCTGGATTGCATCGCGTCGGGTTGCATCTGGGTCGATATGGCGGCCACGGGCGTGGACGTGCTGATTTCCGCGCCACAAAAGGGCTGGTCGGCGTCGCCCTCTGCCGGTGTCGTGATGCTGTCGCCCTTTGCAGAGGCGCGGCTGGCCGAGACCACGTCGAATTCCTTTGCCATCGACCTGAAGAAATGGCGCGCGATCATGGCGGCCTATGAGGGCGGCGGGCATGCCTATCACGCCACCATGCCGACCGATGCTCTGGTCGGTTTCCGCGATGCGATGATGGAGACGCGGACCTACGGGTTTGACCGGATCAAGGCCGCGCAACAGGCGCTGGGGCAGGGCGTGCGTGCCATGCTGGCCGAAAAGCAGGTGAAATCCGTGGCCGCCGAAGGCTTTGGCGCGCCTGGTGTCGTGGTCAGCTATACCACCGATCCCGAGGTGCAGAACGGCAAGAAATTTGCGGCACAAGGCATGCAGATTGCTGCAGGTGTGCCGCTGCAGGTGGGCTAGGGGCCGGAGTTCAAGACGTTTCGCCTTGGCCTTTTCGGTCTGGACAAGCTTTATGATGTCGAAGGCACTCTGGCCCGCCTGAAAGGTGTGATCGACAAGGTTCTTTAACGCAGTCCCAACCCCGCGCGCATCACCGTGCGGCGCAGTGGGGCAAAGCCGTAAAGCGCGTTTAGCGCCGCCGCCCGCGCATCACGCAAGGGTTGGCTGTGCAGCATCGCGGCACGGTTCAACGCCTCGATCCCCGCGCTGCGGACCATGACATCGGCGTGGCGGCGGCGGTGATAGGCATCCAGCATTGCGGCATCGCCCAGCGTTTCGGGCGTGGCAAGATCAAGCAATGCCGCCAGATCGGCCATGCTCATGTTCAGCCCCTGCGCGCCGATGGGCGGCAGAACATGCGCGGCCTCGGCCATCAACGCAGTACGCTCGCCGGACATGCGATGCGCGACCTGGCTGATGATCGGCCATTCCGTGATCCGGCTGATCAGGGTCAGCGGCCCAAGGATATGGCACGAGCGGGCGGTCATTTCCGCCTCAAATTCGGCCTTGGGCAGGGCAGTCAATCGCGCAACCTCGGACCCGGTTTCCATCCAGACCACGGCGGAACAGGGCCGCCCGTCACGGTCCGGAAGGGGAACAAGGGTGAACGGCCCCCCGGTGCGGTGAATTTCGGTAGAAATGCTGTCATGTGGCAACGGGTGACTTACGGCAAAGGCCATCGCCTTTTGTCCGTAGCGCCGGGTGGTCACGCCGATCCCCAATGCCTCGCGCACCAATGAATCGCGCCCGTCAGCAGCGATCAGCAGGCGGGCCGAAATGCCCGAGCCGTCCGAAAGCGTTACCCGTGCCTCGGTTTGCCGGGTGAACACGCGGGCGGTGGCGACGCCGGGGCGGAAATCGACATTCGGCAATTCTGCGATCCGCGCCAGCATCTCACGCCGCAGCAGCCAATTGGGCAGGTTCCACCCGAAGGGCTGATCCGAAATATCGCTGGCGTCGAAATCCTTGGAAAGGCGCGGGTCCGGCTCTGGTCCACCGGCATCGACGATCCGCATGATCTGCAAAGGGGCGGCAAAGGACTCGAGTTTGTCCCACACCCCCGCCGCACGCAGAATGGCGACCGAAGGCTGCAACAATGCCGTGGTGCGCAGATCGGCCCCGGCAGCATCGCGGTCCGTCACGGGCGGGTTCGGCTCCACTGCGATCACCGAGTAGCCCGCAGCGCCAAACGC
>JBGSRQ010000134.1:0-2202 GCA_041737515.1 Rhodobacterales bacterium
CCAGCACGGCCAGCGCCGCCGCAGTTCCCAGCACCGCCGGACGCCAGCCGCGCAGGGTCGCCACCGCAAGGATGATGGTGAAGGCCTCGACGATCTCGACCACGGAGGCGAGGAAGGCCGAGCCGATGGCCGGGGCGGCGGTGGACCATTCAATCATGGGCCTTGTTCCTTTCGTTGTGTGATCGCGTCAGTCCCATCTCGTGGCCTCCGATTTCCGCGGCCTCACGGCGCACGCCGATGTCGTCCAACAACCGATCGTCGAATTTCGCCAACCTGGCACCCGTGACAGCACACCCTGCACCGCCTCGGGTCCGAAGTGCGGAAAGGAGGCGGTGCGCAAGCCGATCCCGGTTTAAAGCATGGGCATCCGGTCACCCGTTCTCGTCATGTGCATCGAAAACGCGCCGCGCGTAGTCATCAAGGACGGACAAGCAACCTTTCAGCCGCTCCTCCGCTACAGCCGCGCGGGCGCCGCCGTAGAAGTCGAGCTTGCGGATCTTGGCGAGCCAGCCCTGAAGTTTCTTCAGATCGACGTCGTTCTCCTCTAGCTCTGCATAGGTAAAGTGGTTCGCGGTCACTTCCTTGGCGACCTCGCGTTCGAAATCGTCGCACTTGTCGATGAATTCCTCATAGGCCTCGTCTCGTTCTGCCCTGAACCGGCCGATCACCTTCTCCTCCTGACCACGGTCCAGCGCGACAGTCTCAAGGATCACGCACTCTCCCTTCGCCTCGCCGATGTCGTTTTCGATCATCTTGAGCCGGCGCACATGGTCATCGGTTTTCGGCAGCAGGCAGACGCCGCTCTGAAGATAGACCGCGCCCATACCCTTGAGCCGACGCCAGATGCTGATCCGCTTTGCCGCCGGCTCGGGCGGAATCTTGTAGGTGAGAAGGAGCCATGCAATATCAGCCATGTATTCATTTCTGATGTTACCATCGTAACATGTCAATAGACGAATTGGCACATAATTCCGGTTGCCGGCGATCATGAAGCCGATCGGCCGGTGGAGATCAAGGTCCGCCCAGGCCAGGCGCGGATGGTCTGGTGGGGTTTGCGCACATGCCGTCCGTGCGGTGATCGGGGCCTGACCCGGCGCCTTCTGCGACTCAGAAACGGTCGTGTTGGCGATGGGCGTGATCAGGCCGATGGTGCAGGGCCGCCGCCTCGCCCTTACGCAGAAAGGTCAGGGTTACTGCGGCGGTCAACAGCACGGCGGATATGGACCAGAAGGCCAACGGAAAATGGGTCAAGGTGGGCTCTGCGCCCGGCGCCGGGTTGCCGCCTAGTTGCAGCACAAGCGCGGACACGGAAATGCCTGCCGTCAACCCGACCTGCTGGGCCACCGCCGACAGGCCCGTGGCGCGGCCCATCTCTTCTTCGGTTGCATCGGCAAAGATCAGCCCGTTGATGCCGGTAAAGACCAGCGCCTGAAGAAACCCGGCCAGCAGCACCAGCGGCACGATCAAAGCGTAGCTGACGCTTTGCACAAAACCCAGCCCGGCAAAGGTCGCCGCACTCATCAATGTGCCGATGATCAGGGTCCGGCGAAAACCGAAGCGGTCAAGGATCAGCGGTGCCAGCGCCCGCATGATCAGCCCGCCCAGGGCGAAAAGCCCGCTGAGCAGGCCCGAGGTCAGGATCGACAGCCCCAGCCCGATCTGGAACAGCAACGGCAGCAGAAAGGCTGCGGCGCCGCCGCTCATCCGGAAAAGGGTGCCCGAGGTGAGGCCTATGGAAAACGTGTGATGGCGGAACAGCCGCGGGTCAATCAGCACATCGCTGCGGCCCCGCGCCCGCCACAGGTAAAAGATCAGAGCCGCCAGCCCCACCGACATTGCGCCCAAGGCCACCGGGTTTGAGACAAGATGCTCTCCTATCGAGGACAGGCCGAACAACCCGGCCGCAAGACCAAATGCGCCAAGGACGAACCCGGGAACATCCAGCCGCGGCACGGGTTCGGGGGACCGGCGCGGGATCAGCCAAAGCGCCAGCGCGATGCCCAAGACCCCCACCGGCAGGTTGATAAGAAAGATCCAGCGCCAGCCAAGAGTCTGCGTCACCACAGCCCCGACCAGCGGCCCCAACGCGGGCCCGATCAACGCCGGCACAGTAACCCATGCCAGCGCCTGCACCATGTCAGATTTGGCCACCCCGCGCAGCACGATCAGCCGCCCGACCGGCACCATCATCGCCCCGCCCAT
>JBGSRQ010000146.1:0-5512 GCA_041737515.1 Rhodobacterales bacterium
AGGGGGCGCGATGACCGAAGGCAACTGGACCGTCTACGTCGATGACAACTTCCACTACATGGATGAAGACGAGCGCTACTGCCTCGGGGCATTTGATAGCATTGATGCGGCCGTCGCCGCGTGCCGGAACATCGTGGACGAATTTCTGAAGGACAAACCCGCCAAGACGGCCGACGAGCTTTACGACCACTACACCTCGTTCGGGGAAGACCCGTGGATCAAGGGACCGTTCCCCGCGTCCGACGCCCCGCCATTCTCAGCTTGGAGTTATGCCCGGCAGCGCTGCAACGAACTCCGACCATAGGATGACGCGTGCCATTCGAACGGATTCCCGTATTCTCCCAACGGTTTGCGGCAGTTCCGTGCGACACGACGCCGACGTTGCAAGTCTAAAAATCGCCTAACAATTTGAAATCGCGTGGTTATTCGGGACGCAGAGGTGGGCCTCATAACCTGAAGGTCGCAGGTTCAAATCCTGTCCCCGCAACCAAAAATATGCGATATAAATCAACAGCTTATGAGCCGCCCTCGCGGGAGGCTTTTTGCGTTCTCTCGCGCGGGTCAACAATAGGTCGTAAGCGGTCGCTGTGGACCACGGGTAGCTTATCTTGACGGCGTGAAGTTCCACGGCAGCAGGTCGTCGAGGCGGCTTTGTGGATGACTGTTGGCGATGGCAGTCAGGGTGGCCTTGAGATACCCCGTGAATGCCACGCTGGCCGACGCGGTCGGCATCGTGCTGGTCCGTGGCCCTTCCATCGTATCGCGTGCAGGCCTGGCCTACGAGGGCACGGGTGCTGTCTTTGAACAGGAGATCACCGCCGATCTGCCCGCCAACACGCAATTCCTCTCGCCGCGCCTCTACCTGAACACCGGCGCGACAGCCGCCGCCGTCGCCTACGACTGCGCAGGCCTCTATCTCGAAACGGACTATTGAAGGGATCATCATGACCGAACGCACCACTATCCTGCAGGAGGTTGGCCAGGCCTTCCGCGAAAACGGCCTGACAGCGGCCATCACCGCGCTAGTTGGCGGCAGCCTTGCCATCGCCGCCACCGTCACCCGCAAGGCATTCACCAACGAGGCAATGCTGGAATGCCTCGACCGGGAACTGCACCTTGAGCGCGAGCGAACCGACAAGCAGCGTGCCGATGACCGCAAGACCGATGCCGACCGGCTTGAACGGATCGAAACCGACATCCGCGCCATGCGGGATGTGATGTTCGAAGCATTCCAGCGCGGCCGCACCGACTGACGATCACCACACACCTACTTCGACCCACCCCACCCGCCCCGAGGCGGGTTTTTTGTTGCCCGAAGCCGGGCAGAAGGAAGTTTTCCATGACCACTGACCAAACTGACGCCACCCTTATCATCATGGCGGCTCTCGCGCTGGCCGTTACATTTGGAGTCGCCAAATGAACCTGAATTCAGCCTTTTCAGTCGACGAAGTTGCTGGTTTCGCTGCAGATGCCACCGCAGACCAAATGGCACCAGAACCAAAATGGTCTCAAAAACAGGCCCATGAAATGCACGCATGCAATCGGGCGGCCGAATGTCAGATGGCGGTCGAGAGTGATCACCGTATTGCCAACCACATGGCAATGTTGGCCGGCTATATAAGATTGCGCCGTGGCGAGTTTGCAAAGGTGCTCGTTGCGCAAGACAGGCGGGAAGTGCTTCGGATGTTCGATGGGATCGGAGCACAAGTAGCTGCCGTGGCTGAATTGCACCGGATGCTGACCGTCAGTGCATCCTCGACTTCGGGTGACATCAGCTCTCAATTGGAGCGTATCTGTGCGGCGTTCCGCAAGGGCCCAGCCTGCGACACCTTGATCGAGTATCATGGTGAGCCTGGATGCGTCTTGCCGATGAGACACATTCTTCCTGTGTCGCAGATTGTCGCCGAAGTCATGACCAACGCTTTGAAGTATGGGCACAAATCGGGGTTCGTCGGATCAATTCGCATTGGCTGTCGCCGAGAAGTTGACGGGCAAATTGTGATCTCGGTCGACGATGACGGCAGCGGGCTGCAGCCTGATACGTCAACCGATACCAAGCCTGAGGGCATTGGCGGTTCAATGGTTGCGACGCTTGCGTCGCGTGTCAACGGCGTGATCAGCCATGATAGGTCTGATCGCGGTCTTTCAGTCAAGCTGTGCCTGCCTTCGATGTGGCCAGCCGCCTCTGCGGTAGCGCCTAATCTCGGTCAGCACGTTGGTGCAAGCTTATGACCTTTGTGCAGGGACAACCCGCCGGCCGTGAAAGAGACCGGCCTCAGATTGATTTCATCAACTTGGTCAGAATCTTTGAAACGAATTGCGGAGGCACGCCATGACCCTGACCTATGGCGTTCACTCCGAGGCGGGCGTTCTGCGTCGCGTCATGCTGCACCGGCCCGGCTCGGAAATGGCCCGATTGACGCCGGCCAACGCGGCCAGCCTGCTGTTTGATGACGTTCTTTGGGTCAAGCAGGCACGTATCGACCACATGGCCTTTGTCGATGTCCTGCGCGAGCGGGGCGTCGAGGTGGCGCTGTTGCGTGAAATGCTGGAAGAGGTGCTAACCAACCCCAAGGCGCGCCGCTGGCTGCTGGACGCACGCATCAGCGACAACTCGGTGGGCGTGGGTCTGTCGGTTGACCTGCATGCTTGCCTGATGGAGATGCCCGCCAATGCCCTGACCCATATTCTGGTCGGCGGCATGAGCCGGTCCGAACTGCCGATCCCTGAAGCGGGCGTCGTGGTGCCCATGCTCCGGGGCGAGGATTTCCTGCTGCCACCCATGCCGAACACCATCTTCACCCGCGACAGTTCCTGCTGGATCTATGGCGGCGTCACGCTGAACCCGATGTTCTGGCCAGCGCGACGGCTGGAAACGTTGAACCTCGCCGCGATTTACCGGTTTCACTCGGACTTCGCCGATGCCGGATTTCCGATCTGGTTCGGCGATCCAGAGGTCGATCACGGCATGGCCACACTTGAAGGCGGCGACGTGATGCCCATCGGGAACGGCGTCGTCCTGATCGGGATGGGCGAACGCACCACGCCGCAGGCCGTGGGGCAAGTGGCCCGCGCGTTGTTTGCCGGTGGCGGAGCAGAACGGGTGATCGCCTGCCAGTTCCCGCGTTCCCGGTCGTCGATGCATCTTGATACCGTGTTTACCTTTTGCGACCGTGATCTGGTGACGGTGTTCGCCGAGGTTACGGATGCGATCAAGACCTACTCGCTGCGGCCCGGCGACACGGGCGGGGTGACGGTCACTGCGGAAACCCTGCCGTTTCTGGAGGTGGTCGCCGAAGCCTTGGGTATTGCGAAACTCCGCACCGTGCCCACAGGCGGCAATGCCTATGAAAGCCAACGCGAACAGTGGGATGATGCCAACAACCTTTTGTGCATCAGCCCCGGCGTCGTCGTGGGATATGAGCGCAACACCCACTCCAACACCCTGCTGCGCAAGGCCGGTATGGAGGTCATCACAATTTCCGGTGCCGAATTGGGCCGCGGTCGCGGCGGGTCTCATTGCATGACCTGTCCGCTGATCCGCGATGCGCTCTAACCCATCCGATCGTCCAGAAAGGACCACCCGATGCCACAGAACTTGCACGGCCGAAGCTTCCTGAAACTTCTGGATTTCACGCCCGATGAGCTGCGTTTTCTGCTTCGCCTAGGGGCAAGTTTGAAAGAGGCAAAAGCGACGGGCACCGAAAAGCAACTGCTGAAAGGCAAGAATATCGCGCTGATCTTCGAGAAAGACAGCACCCGAACCCGCAGCGCGTTCGAGGTGGCAGCCTTTGATCAAGGCGCACATGTCACCTACCTTGGCCCGTCGGGCAGCCATATCGGCACCAAGGAATCGATGAAGGACACTGCCCGCGTGCTGGGCCGGTTCTATGACGCCATCGAGTATCGCGGCTTCGGTCAACCGCAGGCGGAAACTTTGGCGGCGTTCGCAGGCGTGCCGGTCTACAATGGGCTGACGGCCGACTTTCATCCGACACAGGTGCTGGCCGACCTAATGACCATGCGCGAGAACACCCACAAGCACCTCTCTGACATCGCATTCTGCTTTGTCGGCGATACCGGCGGTAACATGGGGTCCTCGCTGATGGTGGGGGCCGCACTGATCGGGATGGATATCCGCCTGTGCGGCCCGCAAGGCCTGTGGCCCGATGCCGCGTTGATGGATCAGTGCCGCAAACTGGCCGAAGCCAGCGGCGCGCGGATCACCCTGACTGAAAAGCTGGCCGAGGGCATGGAGGGTTGCGATTTCGTCTACACAGACGTCTGGGTGTCAATGGGCGAGCCCGATTCCGTCTGGGCCGAGCGGATCGCCCTTCTGTCCCCCTACACCGTCACCCAAAAGGTGATGGACCTGACTGGCCACCCCTATGCCAAATTCCTGCATTGCCTGCCCGCGTTCCACAACCGCGACACCACGACGGGGGAGAAAATCTTTCAGACCTATGGCCTAAACTGCCTAGAGGTGACGGAAGAGGTATTCGAATCCCCCGCATCCAAGGTCTTTGATCAGGCGGAGAACCGGCTGCATTCGATCAAGGCGGTCCTTGTCGCCACGATAGGGGCCTGAGATGCGCATCGTGGTGGCCTTGGGCGGCAATGCCCTTCTGAAGCGCGGCGAGCCGATGACGGCTGAGGCGCAGCACACCAATGTCCGCATCGCCGCGGCGGCGCTTGCCGATCTGGCGCGAGATCACCAGATCATCGTGGCGCATGGCAATGGCCCGCAGGTCGGGCTGATGGCCCTGCATGCGGCGACCTTCGCGCCCGACAATCCCTGGCCCCTGGACGTGCTGGGGGCCGAGACGGAAGGTATGATCGGCTATCTCATCGAACAGGAGTTGATGAATGCCCTGCCGCCCGGCACAGACTGCGCCACCCTGTTGACACGGGTGGAGGTGGATCCGGCGGACCCGGCATTTGACCAGCCAACCAAACCCATAGGCCCGGTCTATTCGGCCGAAGAGGCAAAGTTGGTGCATGCCGAACATCGTTGGTCGATGGTGTCAGAGGCGACCGGAGGACTGCGCCGCGTTGTCCCCTCGCCCCTGCCCGACGCCGTTCTGAACATCGCGGCGATCCGATTGCTGGTTGAAGCCGGGGTCTGCGTCATCTGCGCAGGGGGCGGAGGCATCCCGGTCGTGCGGACCAAGGATGGCAAGATGGAAGGAGTCGAAGCGGTGATTGACAAAGACCGCACCTCGGCCCTTCTGGCGCGGGCCCTGAATGCGGACATTCTGCTGATGCTGACAGATGTGGAGGCCGTGTTCCGCAACTGGGGCGGCCCGGATCAAACGGCCATCGCTGACATAAGCCCCGAGGCGCTTTCCACGATACAGTTTCCCCAAGGCTCCATGGGGCCAAAGATCGCCTCTGCCTGCGAATTTGTGCGGGCGGGTGGCAGCATGGCCGGGATCGGACGCCTGCAGGATGCGCGCGCGATTGTCGAAGGGCGGGCGTCCGCGCCGCCAGCTTGGCCAGATCTGCGATCATC
>JBGSRQ010000175.1:0-4488 GCA_041737515.1 Rhodobacterales bacterium
GGGGCCGAGGCGCAGATGGCGACGCTGGCGCGGTCGGGCGTGCCGGTCATTGCCGCCGTATCCTGCAACCCCGCGACCTTTGCCCGCGACGCCAAGGTGATGATTGCCGGTGGCTACCGCCTCGATTGGGTGCAGGTGGTGGATCAGTTCCGCTGGTCGGCCCATGTCGAACTTGCGGCCCGGTTCAGCCTTGCCCATATCTGACCGAACGAAAAAAGGGTCAGGACAGATGGGTATTCGGGAAAAGACAGCGCTGTGGCTGGAGAAAAGCGTTGTCGTCAACGCCATCACCACCGTGATTGTGCTGAATGCAGTGGTTCTGGGCATGGAAACATCAGACCGGCTGATGGCCGGGTTCGGGCCGCTGATCCTGTTTATCGACGCGCTTTGCCTGTGGATTTTCATGGCCGAACTTGGGCTGAAGCTGTTTGCCCTGGGCGGACGGTTCTTCCAATCGGGTTGGAACGTGTTTGACCTGATCATCGTCGGCGGCGCGCTTATTCCCGGGTCCCAGACGCTTTCGGTTCTTCGGGCGATGCGGATTTTGCGGGTGCTGCGGATCATTTCTGTGGCCCCGCGACTGCGCCGGGTGGTCGAGGGTTTCATTACCGCCCTGCCCGGCATGGCAAGCGTATTCCTGCTTATGGCGATCATCTTCTATATCGGCGCGGTGATGGCGACCAAACTCTTTGGTGCGGACTTTCCCGATTGGTTCGGCACGCTTGGGCGGTCGGCCTATACATTGTTCCAGATCATGACGCTGGAAAGCTGGTCGATGGGCATTGTGCGCCCCGTGATGGAGTCGCAGCCCTATGCCTGGGCGTTCTTTGTACCGTTCATCATGGTTACGACCTTTGCCGTGGTAAACCTGCTGGTCGGTCTGATCGTGAATTCGATGCAGGAGGCGCACAGCGAAGAGGCCAACAGCAAGACCGACGCCTACCGGGACGAGGTTCTGCAACGCCTTGCAACGATCGAGGCCCGGTTGGACGCGACACAAAAACCCCGGTCTGACTAAACTGTGTTTGCCAACCTTTAACGAAGTCTTTTCAAATCGGTGCGATTTTAGTAGTTATTCCTAAAAATACCAAGTTGAGGGACTGGGCGTGAAACTGATAAAGACTGTGGTTGCTTTGGTGCTTCTTGTCGCCATCGCCGGATGCGCGCGCACGCCATCAAAGTTTCTGTCATACAACGGGCCTGAAGTAACAGAGATTCAGGTCCACAAGGGCGACCGCAAACTATACCTTCTTCATGGCACCACGGTTTTGCGGGCGTTTGATGTAAAGCTGGGTTTCGCGCCAACCGGCCACAAATCATTCGAAGGCGATGGCCGCACGCCAGAAGGGGCCTACTACATAAACTTCCGCAATCCCAAAAGCCGATACCATCTGGCTTTACAGATTTCCTATCCGAATGATGCCGACCGCGCTTTTGCGCTTGCCGCCGGGAAGGAGCCGGGAGGTGACATCTTCATTCATGGCCGCACGAACTACAAAGGTATCAACAAGGATGACTGGACCGCAGGATGCATTGCGGTAACGGACCCGGAAATGGAAATCATCTATTCGATGGTCAAGACCAACACACCGATCTTCGTTCTGCCCTGACGCCCGGGATTACTGGGCCGGGTCTCCGGCAAGACCGTCAACTTCGGAACTGACCGTGCGGCCCAGACCGAAATTCTGGACCTGCGCATAGGCCGGTCGGGTGTTATCGCCCAGAACGGCCGTCCACCAGATCTTGCCATTGGGTTCCTGCCACCAGGAAAAGCCAAGCTCGTCGGCCTTGGGGTCAAGGATGACGGCGCGCGTGTCGGGGTCTGCCATCCAGGCCGACAGGGTTTCAAGCTCGGTCTCATAGGTTTCCGAGATTAACTCGCCCGTCAGACGCCCGGTATAGCCGACGCGCTGCACCCTCACCAACGGCGACGAACCGTCGGACCCGAAATGCCAGGGACGGTTCTGGATCGACATGTCGCGCGCATGGGTGGATGCTGCGGCGTTGAGTTGTGCGTTGAACGAAAGCGGCGCGAAATTGCGCGCTGCCCGCAGTGTGTTCATCGCGTCAAGCAGGCGAAACGTGATTTCGTTCTGGTTCTTGGGGGTGATCTTGTACACCTGCGGCAGGGGCCTGCCATCCGGACCAAGCTGCGGCTCGTTCGATGCACAGGCCGACAGTGCTGCCAGACCAACCATAACCAAAACAGACCGTCTTTGCATCATTTTCCCAATTCAGTAGTGTGTCGAAAGTGTCTCTTACAGGCTCGTGACGCTTACTTCAAATGCAACCCTGTGTGATATCGGCGGATTACAGCAGTTTGATTTGCGGTTGCCACTGCATCGGAGTAAACAAGCCCCAAAGCGTTGCAAAAGGACCATGACTAATGGCTGCAAATTCTTTCGATCCCAATCGTCGTGTGTTGATGGCCGGTGCCGCGGCGCTGCTAGGCTCGGCAGCGGTGCCCGCTTTCGGGCAGACCGCGGATGCATCGGGGCCGCGCAACAATATCTCAAGCTTCCGGATGCTGGATTGGCAGGATCACTTCGCCGATACGCGAAATGGTGCGATTCTGGTCGACACCGAATCGCGGGCCTTGCATTTCTGGTCCGAGGATCAGGCGGTGTACCGGTTGTTCCCGACCTCGGTCCCGCTGACCGATGAACTGACACGGCGAGGCCGCACCGAAGTGGTTGACAAGGTGGTCGGCCCGTCGTGGCGCCCGACACCCTCGATGTTGCAGCGCAACCCCGAATGGCCGGAATTCATCGGCCCCGGTGCAGATAATCCTTTGGGAACGCACGCTTTGTATCTGTCGTGGCAGTATTACCGCATCCACGGCACGCATGACACGCGCAAGATCGGGCGACGGTCGTCGAACGGCTGCGTCGGGCTTTACAATGAACATATTCAGGAATTGTTCGGCCTTGTGAAAGTCGGCACGCAGGTCATTCTGATCTGACCGGACCCGGCGCTGGACCAGAACGCGCGCCGGGAAACCTGCGCGCTTTTTCACGCGCGGATGTCAGCGCCCGGTCCAGCCTGCCAGGTTTTCCTCGATCACCGCAACAAGCGCCTCGATATGGGCGGCATCATCGTTCAGGCAGGGAATATATGTGAACGTCTCGCCGCCTGCGTGTTCGAAGGCCTCACGGATTTCGCCGTTGATTTCTTCCAGAGTTTCGATGCAGTCGGCGGAGAAGGCGGGGGCCATCACGGCAATGTGTCTGCGTCCTGCCTTCGCCAGTTCGGCCACATGGGCGACCGTATAGGGTTTGAGCCACTGCTCCGGGCCAAACACCGACTGGAACGTGGTGTCGATCGTGCCCTTTTCCCAGCCCAGCCGTTCGCGCAGCAGACGCGAGGTTTTGGCGCATTGGCAATGATAAGGATCGCCCTGCATCAGATAGCGGATCGGCATCCCATGATAGCTGGCCACCAACACATCGGGGCGACGTTCCAACCCCGCATAGGCACGTTCGACCGATTGCGCCAAAGCGTCAATATAGGCCGGGTGGTCAAAGTATTCTGCAACGGTTCGCACGGCAGGCTGGCGTTTTTCACGGGTCAGCGCGCGGAAGAACTCATCATTCGCG
Organism: Rhodobacterales bacterium; assembly: GCA_041737515.1. GTDB lineage: Bacteria > Pseudomonadota > Alphaproteobacteria > Rhodobacterales > Rhodobacteraceae > JBBQZP01. The sequence continues at coordinate 3,597 of JBGSRQ010000175.1, forward strand.
GTCGCCGACGTGGCCCCCGCGTAATGCGGATAAAGTGGGAAAAACAGCACCTTCTCACAGCCCGCAGCAACCATCGCCTGCACTTTGGAGGCTGTCGACGGGTTGCCGTAGCGCATGCAGAAATCAACCATGACCTCGGTCCCGTGGCGTTCGGCCATTGCCGCCGCTATGGCCGCCGTCTGGTCCTTGGTGATGGTCAGAAGCGGGCTTTCGTTCTTGTCCTCGTTCCAGATCAGCTTGTAATTGGCCCCCGATGAAAACGGCCGTTTGGTCAGGATGATCAGTTGCAAAAGGGGCTGCCAGAGCCACGCCGAATAATCGACGACCCGCTTGTCGGACAGAAATTCGTTCAGATAGCGCCGCATCGACCAGTAGTCATAGCCGTCGGGCGTGCCCAGATTGGCGAGCAGAACCCCGATCTTTGCCTTGCATACCGGAGGGTGATCAGCCGGCGCATGGGCCAGCCGCCCCTCGCCCGGGGTGATCTGGGGCGTGACGATGGTGTGGCTGGATTTGGCGTCGAGCATGGTTCGGTTTCCGATATTCTGCTTGTCAGGACATAACGACCCTGCGCGCGGGGTCAACCTCTGGGCGCGGCGTCGGGCAGCGGAGTTTCGTCACTGCCCAGCGCGTCGGCCAGCCTTTTCACCGCCGATCCGCGGCGCAGGGGTTTTTGCTGGCTGTCATCCGGGGCCCAGCCGGTCAGGCAGATAATCTCGAACGTCGCAGGAATACGGCCTTCGGCGTCGGCAAGGGTGGCATAGGTTGCGGCAGCAGCGCCAAAGACCGCGCGGCGTGTCGGGCGGCGCAGGCGTTGGGCCAAGGCGTTGCCCTCGCCCATCGCGCGCAGGTCATGCGCCAGATGCCGCAGATCACGGTAGCGTGCGCGGCG
>JBGSRQ010000192.1:0-2787 GCA_041737515.1 Rhodobacterales bacterium
CAGCAGCGCCTTTTTGCGCGCGGCCCCCACGCCGGGAATATCATCCAGCGGGGTCGCTGACACCGCCTTTGCCCGCTTGGCCCGGTGCGCTCCGATGGCCCACCGGTGCGCCTCATCCCGCAGGCGTTGCACGAAATACAGAACCGGGTCGTTCATCCGCAGTGCAAAGGGTTGCGAGATGCCGGGGCGGTGGAATTCCTCTTTGCCCAGATCGCGGTCCACGCCCTTGGCGACCCCAAGCATCGCGATGTCATCGACCCCCATTTCAGACATCACCGCCGTCACGGCAGACACCTGCCCCGCGCCGCCGTCGATCAGCAGAAGATCGGGCCAGGCGTCGGATTTGCGGTCGCGGTCTTCCTTGATCAGACGGTCGAAACGGCGGGTCAGAACCTCTTTCATCATGCCGAAATCGTCAGAGTTTGCCCCGGCCTCGGATTTGATGTTGAACTTGCGATACTGGCTTTTGATGAAGCCTTCGGCCCCGGCCACGATCATGCCACCTACGGCATTGGTGCCCTGAATGTGCGAGTTGTCGTAAACCTCGATCCGCCTTGGCGGGGCGTCCAGATCAAACGCCTCGGCCATTGCAGCCAGCAGCTTGTTCTGTGTCGCACTTTCCGCCATCCGGCGAGCAAGGCTTTCGCGGGCGTTGCGGGCGGCGTTTTCCACAAGTTCTGCTTTTTCGCCACGTTGCGGCACGCCCAAAGTCACCCGGCGCCCGGCGCGGTCTGACAAAAGCTGCGTGACCAGATCGGGGTTGTCGACGGGGTGTGACAGCAGGATCATCCGGGGCGGCTCTTTGTCGTCATAGAACTGCGCCAGGAACGCCTCCATGATCTCGGGTTCTTCGGCCCCTGCCCCAGTCTTGGGATAGAAATCGCGGTTGCCCCAGCTTTGATTGGCGCGGATGAAGAAAACCTGCACGCAGGCCTGCCCCTGATCGACATGCAGCGCGATCACGTCCGCCTCGGCCACGCTGCGCGGGTTGATGCCTTGGGCCGATTGCACCTGCGTCAATGCCTTGATCCGGTCACGCAACGCCGCGGCGCGTTCAAACTCCATCGCGTCAGACGCCTCGGCCATGCTTTTCGCCAGATTGGCCTGCACGGTCGTCGTCTTTCCCTTCAGAAAGTTCGCGGCATCGCCGACCAGCGCGCCGTATTCGGCGTCGCTGACCCGGCCGACACAGGGCGCCGCGCAGCGCTTGATCTGGAACAGAAGGCAGGGTCGCGTTCGGGCATCGAACGTGGCATCGGTGCAGGTGCGCAACAGGAACACGCGCTGCAACTGGTTGAGCGTGCGGTTTACTGCCCCAGCACTGGCAAAGGGGCCGAAATATGCACCCGGTTCGGACCGCTTGCCGCGATGCTTTTTGATCATCGGGAAGGGGTGATCCGACGGGATCAGGATGTTCGGAAAAGACTTGTCGTCACGCAACAGAACATTGTAGCGGGGTTTGAGCTGCTTGATCAGGTTCTGTTCCAGCAGCAGCGCCTCGGTTTCGGTGCGCGTGGTCAGGAACATCATCGAAGCGGTTTCGTGGATCATCCGGGCAATGCGACCCGAATGGCCAGAGTTTCGCGCATAATTCGACACCCGCGCGCGCAGGTTGCGCGCCTTGCCAACGTAAAGCACCTCGGATTTGGCATTGAGCATACGATAGACGCCGGGGCTGCCATCCAGCGTTTTCAGATACGCCTGAATGACCACTGCCCCGGTTGCTACGGGTTCCGCGGCGGCGTTGAGGGGATCGTCGTCCTGCACGTTCTTTACCTTACCTACGGTCATCGATTCTCTGCAGCCTCTGCAATGATAGCAACCGAGGGGCAAGAGGAAAGCTGTCCACTATTTCTGTGGATAACTGCGTGGGAAACATTCTGTGAGTCAGGTTTTTTCGTTGTATTCAGGCCCCTTCGCCGAATTGCCTGTTTTTTGGGCGATTTCATAAACCTTTGAAATCAAAAACAAATAATTTTACTTCGGGCAATTCATTGAAGAGTCACAACTATTTATGACGGGCGCGTGAACTCCGCAACGAAGGTGGACAACTTTCTTGCGCGAGCGAAATTCCGCTATTCAACTCCAAGGATATCGGGTGTCTGCCAGCCCAGATGCTGCCCGCCATCGACGCACAAAAGTTGCCCCGTGACGCCCGGCGCAGACAGAAAATACCCCAGTGCCGCGGTGATATCTTCGGGGTTGGAGCCCCGTTCAAGCACGGTCGCGGCACGCTGTCGGGTAAAGTGATCCATCGACTGCCGACCGCCCACCATCGTGGGGCCTGGACCAATGGCGTTGACCCGCACGCGCGGCGCCAACGCCTGCGCCGCCGTTTGTGTCAGCGCCCACAGACCCATCTTTGCGATGGTATAGGACATGAATTCGGGCGTCAGCTTGCGCACCCGCTGATCAATCATGTTCAGCACCATCGCCTGCGCCACGGGTTCGCCCCGATCATCCGTCACCGGATCGGGCGCTTGTGCCGCGAAATTCTGGGTCAGAACAAAAGGCGCGCGCAGGTTGCTTTCGATATGGCGGTCCCAGCTTGTGCGGGTTGCGGTCTGGATCGTGTCATATTCGAACAGGGACGCGTTGTTCACCAGCACCCTCAGCGGACCCAAAGCCTGCGCTGCGCGGTCCACCAGGGCCTGCGTCTGGTCTTCGATCAGCAGGTCGGCCTGCAAGGCCACGGCACGGCGGCCCATCGCCTGTATCTCGGCCACCACGGCTGCAGCCGCATCACCCGACGATGCGTAGTGCACCGCCACATCATGCCCGCGCGCG
>JBGSRQ010000203.1:0-6808 GCA_041737515.1 Rhodobacterales bacterium
GCCCACCCCGGCGCTGGACCGGCTGTTGCAGGTGGCCGCACGCGTGCCGGTCACGCTGGCGGTGATCCCTGAACCAACTGGACCTGCACTGGCCGCGCGGCTGGATCGGGCACCTGGCGTCACGGTTGCGGTGCATGGCTGGCGGCATCAGGATCATTCCCGGGGGCGCGGAAAAAAGAGCGAACTCGGCGATCATCGCCCCGCCGAAGCCGTGCTGGCAGAGTTGCAGCAGGGTGTGGCGCGGCTGGAACAGTTGCACTCTGGCCGGTGCGTGCCGGTGCTGGTGCCACCGTGGAATCGCATCGACCAAAGCCTTCTGCCACATCTGCCTGCAATCGGCTTTCGCGCCGTGTCGGCGTTTGGCCGGGCCGGACCGGATACGCCGCTGCCGATGATCAACACGCATGTCGATCTGATCGACTGGCGCGGTGCCGTGCGCAGCGGGCGTGACACCGGCGTTCTGGTGCACGAAGTGACCGACCGGTTGCACCGCATGTTCAGACACGGTGGTGCGATGGGTTTGCTGACCCATCACCTTGTGCATGACGACCGCGCATGGCGCTTCATCGAGGACCTGCTTGAAGTGACCGATCACCCCGGCTGCCAATGGGTTGGCCTTGGCGCGCTGGTCGCCGCTAAAGCGTGATGATCTGCCCGTCCTCACCGCAAAAAGCGCCGGGCATCTGCTGCTTTGCCTCGGCGTCGATCTGCGAAAGATCCGTATCATTGCGCCATTTTGCGTGGTGAATGAACCCCACCCGCTTTGCCCCCGCTGCCTGTGCCAGCCGGATCGCATGTTGCCAGGTCGAATGGCCAAAGCCGCGATAGGTCTCGAACTCGGCATCCGTAAACGTCGTGTCATAGAGGAACAGATCGCACCCTTCGATCAACGCCAGCACGGTCGGGTCAAGCTCATCCGGCTCGTGTTCGGTGTCGGTGATCAGTGCCACCGCGCGCCCGCCGAATTCCACCCGGTAGCCGATGGCCCCGCCCGGATGGTTCAAGCCCCCGGTGCGCAGTGTGACGCCGGGATATGGCGTCAGCACATCGCCCGCCGCAAAATCATGGGTGGTCAGTTTCGCGCGCCAGACCTCTGGCCCGATGGGAAAGAACGGTGTCTGCATGAACTGGCGGATCACGTCCTGCGTGGTCATCTTTCCTGCCATGTTGCCCGACCAGACCGAAACCGACGCGGCGGGGTCATAGAACGGCGCAAAGAACGGCAAGCCGATCACATGATCATAGTGAAAATGGGTGAAGAAAAGCGCGATCTCGCCGCCCGGTTCGGCCTTGAGTCGCTGGCCCGCACCCGGCAATCCCGAACCTGCGTCAAACAATAGCACCTGCTCGCCGCAACGCACCTCGACACAGACGGTGTTGCCGCCGAAATTGCGGAACTCCGGCCCCGATACCGGCAGGCTGCCGCGCGTGCCCCAAAGGCGGACTTCAACCCTGTCGGTCATGCGCCGGAACTGGCCCCCTTGCCAGCATCGACGCAGACGAAATTGGCAAGCGGGCCAAGGGTCGGGGCAAACGGTAACACCAGGCTTTCATCCTTGCCATCCGGGGCAGCGCTGACCATCATAGCGATTAAGAAGCGGGCAGGCGAGACTCAAAGAATGATCGTTTTTCAGGGCGTTGCGGTGTCTGCCCGAAAGCGGCTTTTGCTTGCCGCAAGGTCAATCCGATGACGGCGCCCGCCCGGATCGCCGTGATCGCCGACGCGCATTTCCACGATGTCACCGGTGATTTCGGAACATCCGGCGTGGCAGGGCCGCACGGTCGGCTGACGTTGGAGCCGTTGGGCGATGCGCTGCGGTCGATCCGGCTGCGCAATGAAAGCGGACCCGCGCTGCGTTATGCACTGGACGGGGTGCAGGCGCGCGGCATCGGCGATGTGATCTTGCTGGGCGATTACACCGATGACGGCCAACGCCCATCCGTGCACGGTCTGGCGCGGCTTCTGGAGACCTACCGCGCGCAGGGCCTGCGGTTTCACGCGCTGCCGGGCAACCACGATATGTTCGGTCCCAGCGGGCGTGATCGCACGAACCGGTTTCTGAGCGAAGATGGCTATGATCTGGTGACCAGTTGTCCGGCGGCCAGCGACCGCGGCGCCGCCCGGATCATCGTCACCGATGAAATGCGGTGCGACGGTGTGGCGAGCGCCCTGTCCGCAATTCCCGACCTTGGCTACACCCCGCGCGCGCATGATCTGCACTGGGAAACGCCGTTCGGCACCGACCCGGACCTTGCCGCGCGCATCTATCCCATCGGGGCAGAGCATCACGTTGATGCGTCGTATCTGACCGAGCCAGTGGCGGGCCTGTGGTGTCTGATGATCGACGCGAATGTTTTTGTGCCCGATGGGCAGGGCGGCTGGGGTGACCCAACCGGCGCAGGCTGGCCGGTGGTTCTGGCGCATCGGCCCTATGTTCTGAGGTGGTTTGCCGATGTGGCATCTCGGGCAAAGGCGCTGGGCAAGGCGCTGATCGCCTTTTCGCATTACCCCGTGCTGGACCCGATGCGTGGCACCGGGCCACAAGAACGTGCCCTGTTCGGCAGCAGCGCCACAGCACTGCGGATTCCGCCTGATTCGGTGGCGCGCAACCTGCTGGCGACCGGTCTCCGCCTGCACTTCAGCGGGCATCTGCATGTGAATGATACGGCGCGTTTCGGGCCTGCCGGGGGCGGGCTGGTCAACATCGCCGTGCCGTCGCTGGTGGGCTATCCCGCTGGCTTCAAGGTGGTGACGGTGGTGCAGGGAAAGGCGCGGATCGAGACGGTTCTGCTGGACGCCATGCCGATGCCCGCTGACGTGGCGCGCATTTATGCCGATGAGGTGGCGCAGACCGGCAAGGGCGAGCATCTTTTGCGCCACGCCACTTACGGCCCGTTTATGGCAGCCCATAACCGCCATCTGGTGCCGCGCCGCTATCTGCGCCGCAACTGGCCCAAGGATCTGGTCGCGCTGATGTCCGAGGCGAGTCTTGCCGATCTTGCGGGCTACTCTGGCGCGGATCTGACGGGCCTGCCCGATCTGCCCGCGCTGACGTTTCTGCAGGATTGGTATTGCCTGCTCAAAGCAGGCGTTCTGGCGCGCGCGGGTATCCCGGCAGATCGTCTGGCCGCTTATGACCGCATCGCAGAGGCTTTTGCCCGTGCGCCAATACCAGCGTCACACACCATTGCCGCGCAACTGGCAGCGGTGTTTGCGATGTTCGTGAAATACGCGAATGGCCTGCCTGCGGGCGATATCCGGGTCGATCTTTCGACCGGCGACATCCTTGCGGGCTAATGCGCGCCCCGTGCGGCGCGGCTGCGCGCCTCGGTCAATTCGGCGGTGGTCTGGCTTAACCGGTCGGCCAGCACCCGCACCACTTCGATGGTCATTTCGGGGAAATCGGTCAGCAGCTTGATGAAGTTTTCCTTGCTGATCCGCAGGGTTTCCACCTGAGTGGCGGCCTGAACCGTCGCCGTCCGCGTCACATCGCACAGAATTGCAATCTCGCCCACGATCGAGTTTTCCTCAACCTCGGCCACCTTGATCGGGCCCTTGTCGCTGTCGGCCAGAATATCGGCGCGCCCCGACAAGATCACATAGGCCGCGTCGCCTGCATCGCCCTGATGAAACAGCGCCTCGCCCGCGCGGTAGCAGACCCGTTCCGAGGTGAACGCCAGAAGCTTCAACTTGGCGGGCGAGACCCCGGCAAAAAGCGGCACCTGCCGCAGCATCTTGACTTCATCGTTCAACAGCACGTTCGGGCCTTTCGTTTGCGCGTCACGTCTGCGTGATTATGACGCGATCATCTGTTTGAAGATACCGTTCTTTTCAACCAACGCCTCGTGTGTGCCTTCCTCGACCAGCACGCCGCGCTCAAACACGGCGACCCGGTCGAAAAGCTGTGTGAGGCCCGGGTTCGAAAGAACCCAGACGATACCGGGGGCGGGGTCCATCTCGGCCAGATAGGCCAATGCCGCGCGGATGAGCTGTTCTTGCGCGCGCCCGTCCAGAGCCGTGAGCGGGCGATTGAACACATAGTAATCCGATTGCCGCAAAAGTGCGCGTGCCATCGCCAGTTTCTGCCGCTGTGCCGCGCTCAACCGCTTGCCGCCCGCACCGATGTGGAAATCAAGCCCGATGGACAGCACTGTGTCATAAAGCCCAAGCGGACGCAGAAGGTTGCCCACGGCGCTGTAGATCCGGTCCGATCCGTCGCGATATTTCTGACTGATCCGGCCAAACAGGATGTTGTCGAGCAGTCCCGCCGAGGCCAGGTATTCGCCGGGGCTGTAAAGTTCGATCGCGTCTTTCAGGTCGGCTGGCAAGCCATCGTGGAACGCCTGGCGGAAAGCGCAGATGTTATCCATCAACTCGGGTGTCAACAGGCCGAACCGGTGGCGCGGTTCGATATAATCAAAGCTGAGACGGATCATCTTCGTGCGGTCGGCCTCGGCGGCAGCGGCGTAGGCCACACCGTCCAGCTTGTTGAGAAGTAACTGATAAACCGGAATATCCTCGGACGTCATGAAGGTCAGTTGCTGGAAGAACGGGTGGTCCGCCGGCAGATCGGCGAACAGTTCAATAGCGTTGCGGGCGATCTCGTAGCCCGTGGCATAAAGTGCGGCATCCAGACCATGTTCTGCCAGAACCTTGCGGAAATAGGGGTTGTCGCTGATGACTTCGGCCATCAGGGACGCGCCGCGGGCATTGCCGAACAGCAGGTTCTCGCTGATCGTGGCCTCGGTATTGTAAGCCCCGGCCTCGAACGGTTCGATCAGACCGTCCAGATCCTGTTTGATCAATTCCTCGCGCAAGGCCTGCCGCATTGCCACAACCTTGGGCGCCAGATCGCCGTAGCGCGACGGATCGACGGTGGATCGCAAGGCAAGGTCCAGCACATCCTTGCCCAGACCAACGACATCAAGCACCTTCAGCACCCGCGCCATCAGATCATCGGGGCCGGTCACACCCGCGCCCGCGAAGTTGATCCAGTTGCTTTTCAGGTCATAATCGGGATTGCCGGCCCAAAGCGCCTCTTGCTGTTCCCACCGGCGCTGTGCTGCGCCGGCCCCTTCGTAGACGAAATCGGACAGGGGCGCATGTTTGAGCGCATAAAGCAGGTTGTCACGCACCGTGCCGAAAAAGAAATAGGTCTCGGTCCCCGCGAACGAGATTGACCGCCCGCTGACCGATTCGGGAAGCAGGTTCAGGTCCTGATCGCCAGATGTGATCCGCCCGCTGGTCGGCCACACGATCCGCGCCAAAGCCTCGGCCAGCGTATCGCCTCCCGATCCGGCGGGACCCACAATGCCCACGCTTTCGCCGGGGTGCAGGGTGAAATTCACCCGTTCCAGACTGATTGACCCGCTGTCGTCGATCACCCCAAGGTTCACGGCCGCCAGCGGCGTTTTCAGATGGCCGCGCGTGTCGCCCGCGTTCATCTCGTGCAGTTTGGGGTCGATCATGCGTTCGATGGCAAACTGGCCCACGACCTGCTGGTATTTCACCTGCACATCCTGGCGCGCCTGATCCCAGTCGATCAGGTCCTTCAGGGGGCCGGGCAGATCCTTGTAAGCTCCGATCACGGCCACAAGTTGCCCGATATCCAGCCGACCGTTCAGCGCCAGATACCCGCCCACCGAATAAAACAGGAATGGCGTGACCGACGCGAGAAAGTTGTTGATGAATTTCACCATGAACTTCCACTGATAGATGTCGTAGCGGATTTTGAAGATGCGCCCCAGCCGCGCTGCAACATCGGCGCGTTCATAATTCGACGTGTCATAGGCGTGGATCGTGTGGATGCCTTCAACAATCTCGCTGACCCGTCCTGCCAGCTCGCGGGCGGTCAACTGCCGTTCGCGCCCCAGCACCAGAAGGCGGCGCCGCATGCGCGGAATGATCAGCACCTGAACGGCAACCAGTGCTGTGGTGATCAGCCCCAAAGGCACGCTTTGCAGATAGATGAACACCAGTGCCGTCAGTGCCTGCCCCCCCAGCAACGCCGGCAGCACAAAGGCATCGCCGGTAAATCCGCCCAAGGGTTCAACCTCGTCCTTGACCATGCTGGAAACCTCGGCGGCCTTCAGCCGTTTGAAGGTTTGCGGCGGGAACCGCAGGATACGGTCGATCAGATCAAAGCGGATGCGGCGCAGCAGGCGTTCGCCCAACCGGCCCTTGTAGGTGTTGATATAGAACTTGAAGAGTCCGTTGATGACCACCAGCCCCAGAAACACAAAGCTGAGCGCCATCAGCATTGGAAACCGCTCCAGCGGAATACCCGGGAAAAGCTGCACGTCGCCGATGAAAGGGATCGGCAGGCTGAGCTGCATGAAAAGCTGCGTCGCCCCGTCGGTCTCGAAGCCCTGACCCTGAATCGGACCGTTCACGATTTGCTTGGGCAGGTTGAAAGACAGGAAATACGGGATCATCGACAGCGCGACGATCGTCAGGATGAAAAGCTGCTGTTTTTTCGTATGCGTCCAGATATAGCGCGAAAGTTCTGGCTCCAGCATCATGCTTTGCGCGGCGGTGGGAATGGGGCGAATTGGCTTTTTCATCGGGTCCCACGGCATGTGCCGGCTGTCAGGACCGACTGTCGGGCAGTGAACCCCAACTGTCTGGCCGGATCAAGACTGTTGCGCAAGGCCTGCCCCACGCACCAGTTCGGCCAGAAGCCGGGCGGTCCGTGCTGCGCCGTCCAGATCCAGCAGATTGGCGGGCGGCGGCGGGGCGGCAAGCGCTTTTGTGATCGCGGCGGCAAGGGTTTGCGGCGTGAGGTCCGCTTCGGTGATCATTTCGACC
>JBGSRQ010000210.1:0-16379 GCA_041737515.1 Rhodobacterales bacterium
GATCTGCACCCGCCGACATGCTGCCCCTGGATATCGTGACGCCGGCCGACATCGGCCGACTGATCGACATGGCGCGCGCCAATTTCGACTTTGTCGTGATCGACATGCCGTCAACCATCGTTGCCTGGACCGAAACCGTTCTGACCGCAGCTCATGTCTACTTTGGCCTTTTGGAACTTGACTTGCGGTCGGCACAGAACGTGCTGCGTCTGGTGCGGGCGCTGAAGGCCGAGGGCCTTCCGCATGACAAGCTGCGCTACATCCTGAACCGCGCTCCGCGCTTTACCGATCTGTCGGCGAAAGCGCGCGTCAAGCGGATGGCAGAAAGCCTGGATATCGACATCGAAGTGCAGCTACCCGACGGCGGTGCACAGGTTACCCAAGCCAATGACCACGGCCTTCCGCTTGCGGAAAACGCGGCCAAGAACCCACTCCGCAAGGAAATAGCCAAACTGGCGAAGTCCTTGTTCGAACTGAACAAAGCTGTCGAATCCGGCAAGAAGTAAGCCTGCAAAGGGGTCACGATCATGTTCTCGCGTTTCAAAAAGCCCGAAGCCGAAATCCGGCCCGGCGCGGCTGCTCCGGAAGCTGCCCCAAGCCACGCCCCGGCGGCAAACTCAGCCCCAGCTTCCAAGCCGATCATGCAGATGCGCCCGCCGCAGGCCCCGGCCAAACCGCCCGCCGACCCCGGCGTGGTCGAGAAGGAGCTCAAGCGCAAGAACCGCCTTCAGGATCTGAAGGTCGAATTGCACAAGCGCTTGCTGGAAAACCTCAACCTCGCCGCGCTTGAAAATGCGTCGGAAAGCTCTTTGAAATCCGAGATTGCCTCGATCGCCGCCGAAGCGCTTGAGGAAATGAGCGTTGCCCTGAACAAGGACGACCGCACCATCCTGAATCAGGAACTTTACGACGAGGTGATGGGCCTTGGCCCGCTGGAGCCGCTGCTGAAAGATGAAACGGTCAACGATATTCTGGTGAACGGCCCGAACCGGATCTTTGTGGAACGTGGCGGCAAGCTGGTGCTGACCGACATCAAATTCAAGGACGAACGTCACCTTTTGCGGATCATCGACAAGATCGTGTCCGCCGTGGGACGCCGGGTTGATGAATCCAACCCTTACGTCGACGCCCGTCTGGCCGACGGCAGCCGTTTCAACGCGATGGTGCCGCCGGTTGCCGTGGATGGCAGCCTTGTTTCCATTCGTAAGTTCAAGAAAGAAAAGCTGGGCATCCATGATCTGGTGAAATTCGGCGCCTTTACCGAAGAAATGGCCGCCTATCTGCAGGCGGCCGTGTCATGCCGTCTGAACATCATCGTCTCTGGCGGTACGGGTTCGGGTAAGACCACCACGCTGAACGCGCTGTCGTCGTTCATCGACAACACCGAACGCGTGCTGACCATCGAGGATACAGCCGAACTTCAGTTGCAGCAGATCCACGTTGGCCGGATGGAAAGCCGCCCCCCCAACGTTGAAGGCAAGGGCGCCGTGACCCAGCGCGACTGTCTGCGCAACGCACTGCGGATGCGCCCCGACCGCATCATCGTGGGAGAAACGCGGGGCGAGGAAGTCATCGACATGTTGCAGGCCATGAACACCGGCCACGACGGTTCGATGACCACGATCCACGCCAACAACGCGCGCGATGGCATCAGCCGTCTGGAAAACATGGTTGCGATGGCGGGGATCGAGATGCCGCTGAAGGCCGTGCGCAGCCAGATCGCCGCCGCTGTGAACCTGATCGTGCAGGCCAGCCGTTTGCAGGACGGCTCGCGCCGCATGGTTTCCATCACCGAAATCACCGGGATGGAAGGCGAGGTCATCTCGATGCAGGAGATTTTCCGCTACGAACGCCTTGGCCTTGCCCCCGATGGCAAGATCATCGGCCGCTTCAACGCAACGGGCGTGCGCTCGCACTATTCCGAACGCTTCCGCCAGTGGGGCTTTGATCTGCCGGCATCCATCTACGAACCTATTGTCTGAGGCAAATCATGCAGATCAGCGCCGCCCCCATCATCTATATCCTGATATTCGTCGCCGTTCTGGTGCTCGTCAACGGGCTTTATCTGACCGTTTTCGGCAAATCCATCAGCCTCAACAACCGCGTCAGCCGCCGCCTTGCCCTTCTGGAAAAGGGCGGAAATCGCGAACAGGTTCTGGAACAGCTCCGCAAGGAAATGGGCCAGCACATCAAATCGCGCGGCATTCCGCTGTATTCCATTCTGGCCACCAAGGCGCAAAAGGCAAACATCGCGTTTTCGCCCCAACAACTGGTCGGAATCATGGTCCTCATGGCGGTGTTCAGCTTTCTGGGCCTGACAGTGGGCACCGAAACCGACATCAATGTGCGTGTCCTTCTGGCCGTGGGCATGGGGATTGGCGGTGTCTATGTCTGGGTGAACGGCAAGGCCAAAAAACGCATGGCGCTGTTGGAAGAACAGCTTCCCGATGCCGTCGAACTGATGGTGCGGTCGCTGCGCGTGGGGCACCCGTTTGCATCAGCCATTGCCATTGTGGCCAAGGAAATTCCCGATCCGCTGGGCACCGAAATGGGCATGATCGGCGATGAGGCGGCCTACGGTCGCGATGTGGCCGAAAGCCTGAAAGCCTTTGCCGAACGCATGGACAGCCAGGATTTGCGCTTTCTGGCCGTCGCTGTGACGATCCAGCAGCAGTCAGGCGGCAACCTTGCCGAAATTCTGGAAGGTCTGGCCAAGGTGATCCGCGCACGCTTCAAGCTGTTCCGCCGCGTCAAGGCAATCACCGCCGAGGCGAAATGGTCGGGCATGTTTCTTTCGGCCTTCCCGATCGGTGCCATGATCATGATCTCGGTTTTGCAACCGCATTACTTTGACGAGGTCAAGGAAACCTCGGCTTTCATCCCCGCGGCCCTCGTCGTCGGCGTATTCCTTATCATCAACGTGATCTTCATGAAGGTCATGGTCAACATCAAGGTCTGAAGGGTTAAGCATCATGCTGACTGCATTGAACGAAACACTGACCGCAGCTTTGGGCCCGATGGGACCGGTCTTTGTGTTGCTGGCTCTTGGCATCGTGATGATCGCCCTCACCTTGCCGACCATGCTGAAAAAGCAGAAGGATCCGTACGCAAAGATCCGCGAACAGGGTGGTGCACTGAGCAAGGGTGCTGCACCGGGCCAGATTCTTCGCCGGGGCGACCGTGCCGACAAGCTGGAAAAGTTCGCAAGTTTCCTTGAACCGCAGAACGAATCCGACATGTCGGCGGCCAAGCTGAAGATGATGCGCGCAGGCTATCACGCCAAGAATTCGGTCCGGATGTTTCACTTTTCGCAGTTCGCTTTGGGCATCCTGTTTCTGGTTCTGGGCCTGCTTTACACACTTTTGCTGTCGCGCAACGGCGAAGTCGGCACGTCAGCCATGATCATGTACACGATCGCTCCCGGTGCTGCGGGCTATTACCTGCCGCAATATTGGGTGCAGCGCCGCCTTCAAACCCGTCAGGGGCAGATCGTGCAGGGCTTTCCCGATGCGCTTGACCTGATGCTGGTCTGTATCGAAGCCGGTCAGTCGCTGGACCAGTCGATCAACCGGATCGCAAAGGAAAGCCGCGCCGGTTGCCCGCCTTTGGCCGAAGAATTCGACATGGTCGCGCATGAGATCAAGGCCGGCAAAGATCGCGTTTCGGTTCTGAAAGACATGTCCGAACGTGTGGGCATCCCCGATGTGGCGTCTTTTGTGACCACGCTTGTGCAATCGGCCACCTTTGGTACGTCGATTGCCGAAGCATTGCGTGTCTATTCTGCCGAAATGCGTGACAAGCGCGTGATGCGGGCCGAAGAAAAGGCAAACGTCTTGCCGACGAAGCTGACCTTGGGCACAATGATGTTCACGTTGCCGCCCTTGCTGATCATCCTGATCGGACCTTCGGTGTACGGCATCTCCAAGAACCTGGCCGGGTACGCGAACTGACATTTCTGACACGACCTTGGGCGACAGCCCTTAGCGCGATACTGATGATGGCTGCCTGTCAATCGACGGGCAGCCTTTCCCCAAATGCATCCAAACGAAACGCGCCCTTTGTCGCCGACCGCAATGGCACCGGCATTGACGGCCTTCTGGTCGGGCACCGTCTGCTGGAATCTGGCGAATACGATCTGGCCCTGCGTGCCTATCTTCGGGCGGCGGCCGAACAGGGTGTGAATGCAGATGTTCTGTCGGCGCTTGGGTCGGCCAACCTGCACCTCGGCCGTCTGGGGCAGGCCGAAGCGCTGTTGCGACAGGCTGTGAAACTGGACCAGACCTTTGTGCCCGCCCTTAACAACCTTGGCGTTGTCCTGATGGAACGCGGCAAAACCGGGGAAGCACGCGTGGTTTTTCAGCAGGCCTTCGCGGAAGACAGTGGCCAAACGGACTCGATCCGCGAAAATCTTAAGCTGGCTATCGCGAAAAGCGAAAAGACGATTTATGCTGACCAGGAAGAAACGCCTAAATTCAAGCTTGTCCGCCGGGGCAGCAGCGAAACGGTGCTGTTGTCGTCGCTTTGACAGGCCAAGATCGAGCAGAAAAAAGGACGCAAAATGCGCCACCCGGTTCTACTTTCGCTGTGCCTGTGCAGCGCGGTTGCCCTTATGGGGTGCCAGAAAAAGGCGTCTGACGCCGAAGTCAGCCGCGCGCTGAAAAGCGTGAACGTGGTAGACGAATCCAACCTCAGCGATATTTACCTGACAGTTGGCGACCCGAACGAAGCGGTTGCCTATTTCAGCCGGACGCTGGGAGAAAATCCCGACCGCGTTGATCTGAAACGCAATCTTGCGAAATCCCTGATCCGCGCCAATCGTCCGACCGAAGCTGTGGCCGCATGGGCCGCGCTGGCCGAAAGCCCGCAAGGCAACAATGACGACAAGGTGTCCTACGCTGATGCGCTGGTGCGCACGAACGAATGGAAAAAGGCCGAAGCCGTTCTGAACACCATTCCGCCGACGCATGAAACCTACGAACGCTATCGTCTCGAAGCGATGGTTGCCGACAGCAACAAGAACTGGAAGAAAGCCGACAGTTTCTATGAAATCGCAGCGGGCCTGACGACAAAGCCTGCGGGCGTTCTGAACAACTGGGGATTTTCCAAACTGACGCGTTCGGATTACGCGGGCGCCGAAAAGCTGTTTACCGAAGCGATCACCTTTGATCCAACCTTGTTCACATCGAAGAACAACCTTGTTTTGGCCCGCGGTGCGCAGCGCAAATACGATCTGCCCGTCATCCAGATGACGCAGAGCGAACGCGCGGAGCTTTTGTACACGATGGCTCTTACGGCTGTGAAGCAAGGCGATGTCTCGGTCGGAAAAGGCTTGTTGCGGGAATCCATCGACACCAACCCGCAGTATTTCGAGGCGGCACAACGCAGCCTTGATGCGCTGGACAACAAAGTGACGAACTGATGCTGACCTCAACCACTGCGTTGATCTTCTTGCCATTCGTGCTGCCCATTTGTGTCTGGGTTGCGTGGTCGGACATGAAATTCATGAAGATCCCGAACAAGGCCGTGATGGCGTTGGGCATCGTGTTTGTTGTGTTGGGGTTCATTCTTCTGTGGCCGGACTACAAGACCTGGCTCTGGGGGCTGGCCCTGATGGGCATCGTTCTGGTCGTGGGCTTTCTGGCCAACATGTTGCGCCTGATGGGGGCGGGGGATGCGAAATTCGGCGCGGTGATGGCGCCGTTCTTTGTGGGCGCCGATATCAAATTCGTGATGATGCTGTTTGCGGCCTGCCTGTTGGGGGCGTTCGTCAGCCACCGCGCGATGAAATATATCCCGCCGATCCGGTCTGCGACGACCGATTGGCTGTCGTGGACCCACAAGGATTTCCCCATGGGTCTCGCCCTTGCCGGCACGCTGGTTTTTTATCTGGCTGCCGTAATTTTGCTGCAAGGCTCTGCTTTTATACCGGTCAACTGACGCCCGGTTCCGCCGGGCGGCACAACCCAACCTGTAAAAGGTGATGCCGATGAACGTCCAGACCCCACCCGCCGCAGCCCCTGCTGTCCTGGCCCCGGTGCCGCCGCGCTCCATGGCGGAAACTGGCATTTCCATGGTGATGATGCGGGATATCCTGCTGAAAACGATGTTCCGCACCAACCTCGAACTCGCCTCGGCCCTGTCGCGCGTGATGTGCATCCCCTCGACCGTCACGCAGGAACTGATTGATCTTGCCCGCGGCCAGAAGCTGTTGCAGGCTACCGGCACACTGCATGCGACCAGTGGCAACGAAATGGGCTATCAGTTGACCGATGGCGGCAAGGCCCGCGCGCTGGATGCGCTGAGCCAGTCGGAATATTACGGCGCGATGCCGATCCCGCTTGAATCCTACAAGGAACAGGTCAAGCGCCAGTCGATCCGGAACATGCGCCTTACGCGGACGGAACTGCTCAAGGGCATGGGCCATCTGATCCTGCCCGATGACCTGATCCAGAACCTCGGCCCTGCTGTGACCTCGGGCCGCTCGATCCTTATGTATGGCCCGCCGGGTAACGGAAAATCAAGCATATCCAACGGGATACGCGACGCCTTGGGTGACAAGATATATGTCCCGCGTGCGCTGGAATACTCGGGGCAGGTGATCACCGTTTATGACCCGATCGTGCATTCGGCGGCGACAGAATCGGTCGATGACCCCAATTCCCTGCGCCGCACATCGAACCGCTTTGACAACCGCTATGTCTATTGCCAGCGGCCATCGGTGATCACCGGGGGTGAATTGTCGCTGGATATGCTGGATCTGAATTACAACGCGACGGCGAAAACCTATCAGGCGCCGCTGCAGCTCAAATCCAACGGCGGCATCTTCATCGTCGACGACTTGGGTCGTCAGGCCGAACCGCCGCAAAAGCTGGTCAACCGCTGGATCGTGCCGCTGGAAGAAAGCCGCGATATCCTGGCGCTCCAATCGGGCGAGAAATTCACCGTGCCGTTCGATACGCTTGTCATCTTCTCGACCAACTTCCACCCGAACGAAATCTTTGACGGTGCTGCGTTGCGGCGAATCTTCTTCAAGATCAAGATCGACGGCCCGAATCAGGAAAACTACCTGAAGATCTTCGCGATGATTGCGCGGAAACACAAAATGCCGCTGGATGAGACAACGCTGCTCTATCTGCTGAAAACCAAATACCCGACCATCGACCACAATTACGCGAACTATCAGCCGATCTTCCTGATCGACCAGATGATCGCGATATGTGATTTCGAAGGCCTGCCCTATCACATGAGCCCTGATCTGATTGACCGCGCCTGGGCCAACATGTTCGTGCGAGACGAGAAAATCGCGAAGTAGCAACAGGACATCAGATCAGACACGGCGGGAGGCAGTGCCGCCCGCCTTTGCATTTGATGGCACGAACTGCAGCTTTCAGACCAGCGTGACCGGCCCGGCTTCGGTCACAATGGCATCAAGGCGCTGATCGGTCGGCTCCAGCGGCACCTCGGGCACCCCTTGCGCGGCAAAGGCAAATCCGATGGCCAGCGTCGCACGCCTGACGCGCAGCCCCTCCAGCGTGCGGTCATAAAATCCGCCGCCATAGCCAAGTCGGTAGCCCCGCGCGTCAAAAGCGACAAGCGGCACGATCAGCACTTCGGGCTCCAGCCATGCGCCCTCGGCCGGGATCAACGCACCGAATGCGCCGGGGATCATGGCGCACCCCGGCGACCACTCGCGAAACCGTAAAGGCTGACCCGCCCCGACAATCACCGGCACACAAACCGGCCCCTGATGCGCGACCATGGCTTCCAAGGGATCAATCTCGGTGCGCATTGCCATGTATCCGGCAAGGATACGGCTTCGTTGCGGGGCAAGGTAGTCGGCCAAAAGCGCACCTGCCTGCCCCTGCCCCGCCGAAAACGCCAGCTTGCGTGCCGCAAAGGCGGCGCGGCGCGCCTCGGCTTTCACAGCGTCGGTCACAGCAAAAACACCGCTGCAAGGCCCAGAAAGGCGAAAAACCCGACCACATCGGTCACAGTTGTCACGAACGTGCCCGACGCCAGCGCCGGATCCCAGCCCGCCTTTTCCATCATCACCGGGACCAGAATTCCCGCCATGCCCGCCACCAGCAGGTTCACGACCATCGCGGCGCCGATCACCAGTCCCAATTGCGGATTGTTGAACCAGACCCAACTGACCAGCCCCATCACCACCGCAAAGAACAGCCCGTTCACCAGCCCCACAATCGTTTCCCGCCGGATCACGCGCCAGACATTCGATGTGGTCAGATCGCGCGTCGCAAGGGCCCGCACCGCCACGGTAAGGCTTTGCGTTCCCGCGTTGCCGCCCATCGACGCCACAATCGGCATCAACACCGCCAGCGCCACCAGTTGCGTGATGGTATCTTCAAATTGCGCAATCACCATGCTGGCCAGAATCGCCGTCAGAAGGTTGACGCACAGCCACGGCAGGCGTTGCCGCGTGGTTTCGATCACACGGTCCGAAATCGAGCTTTCGTCGCCCACACCGGCCAGACGCAGAATGTCTTCCTCGTGTTCTTCGTCCAGCACGTTCATCGCGTCATCGATGGTGATCACCCCCACCAGCCGCCCGTCGGCATTGACCACGGGGCAGGAAATCAGGTGATACTGGTTGAAGATATAGGCCACATCCGCCTCTTCCGCAGTGACCTTGATGGTGCGGAAACTTTCTTCCATCAGGTCGCGCAAAAGCACATCGCGCCGTGCCGCCAAGATCCGGCCAAGGGCCGAATAGCCAATCGGCTTCATGCGCGGGTCGACAAGTATGACATGATAGAACTGATCCGGAAGAACCTCGGAGTTTCGCAGGAAATCAATCGCTTGCCCGACGTTCCAGAAGTCAGGCGCCACGACGATTTCGCGCTGCATCAAACGGCCGGCTGAGTATTCCGGATAGGACATCGCCTGTTCGACCGCCACCCGGTCGGCCAGTTCCAGCGCGCCAAGGATGATTTCCTGTTGCGGCGCCTCAAGGTCTTCCAGAATGTCGACGACATCATCGGTGTCAAGTTCGCGCACAGCATCCGTCAGCACCTTTTGGGGCAGATGCTCGATCACCTCTTCACGGATGGATTCGTCGATTTCCGACAGGATCTCGCCATCAATCTCACCTGACCAGAGCGTGATCAGACTGCGGCGTTCGTTCGAACTGATCTGTTCCAGCAGGTCGGCAATGTCGGCGGCGTGCAAGGGTTGCAGCAGCGCGTCCAGCGCGTGCACATCGCGCGCCTCGACCGCATCAAGGACCTGCCCCACGCGCCGGGTGCCCAGAACTTCGCCGTCCTGCGTGTCGAGGTCTTCGTTCTGATCCATGGCACCTCCGGTCCGATTACGCCGACCTTAGGCCAAAGTGTTTCGGGAAAACAGGTCAGACCGGAAATTTACGCGGTGCGCAAAAGCGGTTAGGTTGGAGCGGAACAGATGGGGTGTGGCGTGGAATTGCTTTTGGGTCAGGTGCTTGCCTATCGGGGCGATCCCTTTGTCGAAGGGCCGGATGCAGCGGTATATGAGTCGCGCGGGGGCGTGCTGATCAACGGCGGCAAGATCGCCGATATGGGCGCGGCTGACCGTCTGCGCACAGCCCATCCGCAGGCCCGCGTGACGGATTATGGGTCGGCGCTGATCTCGGCGGGGTTCGTGGATGCGCATGTGCACTATCCGCAGACGGCGATCATCGCAAGCTGGGGCAAGCGGCTGATTGATTGGCTGAACACCTATACCTTCCCCGAAGAGACGCGGTTTTCCGATCCCGTCTATGCGGCCGAAATAGCCGCGCGCTATCTTGATGTTACACTTTCATATGGCACCACAAGCTTTTGTAGTTATTGCACAATTCATCCCGAAAGTGTCGATGCGATTTTCGCGGCGGCACAGGCGCGGGGGCAGCGCATCTGGGCCGGCAAGACCTGCATGGACCGCAACGCGCCCGACGGCCTGCGCGATACGGCAACCCGGGGCCATGACGAAAGCGGCGCACTTCTGGCGAAATGGCACGGGGTGGACCGGCTGGAATATGTGGTCACACCACGCTTTTCGCCAACCTCGACCCCCGATCAGTTGGCCGCATTGGGGGCTCTTTGGGCGGAAAATCCCGACTGCCTGATGCAGACCCACTTGTCGGAACAGGTCGATGAAATCGCATGGGTGCGCGACCTTTTCCCCAACCGGCGCGACTATCTGGATACCTATGAGGCGTTTGGCTTGCTGGGTGCGAACGGCCTTTACGGCCATGCGATCCATCTGGAGGCGCGTGAAAAAGCGCGCCTGGCCGAGGTGGACGCCGCCCTGATCCATTGCCCGACGTCAAACATGTTCATCGGGTCTGGATTGTTTGACATGGCCGGTCTGAAGAGAGCCGGGTTGCGCGTGGGGTTGGCCACGGATACGGGCGGAGGTTCGTCATTTTCGATGCTGCGCACGATGGCTGCGGCCTACGAAGTGGCACAGTTGCGAGGCACGGCCCTTCATCCCTCGCAACTGTGGTGGCTGGCGACAGTTGGCTCAGCGCAAGCGTTGCGGGCAGACGGCAAAATCGGCAATATTGCCAAAGGGATGGAGGCTGATCTTGTCATCGTGGATCTGACCTCGACGCCCGCCGTCAAGCAAGCATCAGCGCGGGCGGGCGATATCTGGCAGGCGCTGTTTCCCACCATCATGATGGGCGATGATCGAGCGATCCGGGCGGTCTGGATTGGCGGTCAGCTTTCCACCAGACCCCAGCCGTCGGGATAGAAGTCAAACGTCAGCGCCATTTCGGTTGTCAGCTTTTCGTAATGCCAGATGGTTTCGGGCGTCACGTCGACCGGGCCGATGCTGGCCTCCATCACATCATCCTCGTCATCTTCCTGATACCGCCGGGTCTCGAACCCCTTGGCTTGCAAGGCATTCTCGAATCCGTCCCAGTCGGCGTCGGTCTCTTCCGAGAAGAACTGGTAATCGACCACGGCCATCTTCGGCAGGCTTGGGTCTTTGCGCAATTCCTCGAATGTCTCGTATGTCTCGTCGCGTTGGGCATCATAGTCGTGTTTCATGGCGCGGCCTTTCGTTTTGCGGGCAATGCCGGGAAATGTGCGGCGGCGCAAGTCATGCCATCAGCGCGCGGGCCAGTTGGTTTTGGCGTTCCACCACACGGGGCAGATCAATCGTGGTGATCTGACCGCCCGAAACGATCTGCCGCCCCTCAACGAACAGATCGCGCACGCGCGTCGGGCCGCACAGGACAAGGGCGGCGACCGGGTCCCAACTGCCCGCCGCCTCATGCCCCGACACATCCCAGATGGCCAGATCAGCGCGCAGACCCGGCGCGATCGAACCACATTCGGGCCGCCCCAGAACCTGCGCGCCGCCAAGGGTGGCAATCTCCAGCGCCTCGCGCGGGCTCATCGCATCGGCGCCGTTCACCACGCGCTGCAACAAAAGGGTCTGGCGCGCTTCGGCGATCAGGTTGCCTGCATCATTGCTAGCCGATCCGTCGACGCCAAGCGCCACCTTCACGCCCGCATCCCGCATCGCCCGCACCCGGGCAATCCCCGACCCAAGCCTGCAATTCGAGCACGGGCAATGTGCCACCCCGGTGCCGGAACGGGCGAAAAGATCAATCTCTGCCTGGTTCAGCTTGACGCAATGCGCGTGCCACACATCCGCACCCGTCCAGCCCAGACTCTCGGCATAATCCCCTGGGCGGCAGCCGAATTTTGCCAACGAATAGGCGATATCCTCGTCATTCTCGGCCAGATGGGTGTGAAGCATCACGCCCTTGTCGCGGGCCAGAAGGGCCGCGTCACGCATCAGATCCCGGCTGACCGAAAATGGCGAACAGGGGGCAAGGCCGACGCGGCACATGGAGCCTTCCGCGCTGTCGTGGAACCTGTCCACGACGCGGATGGAGTCGTTCAGAATGTCAGCCTCGGCTTCGACCAGCGCGTCGGGGGGCAGGCCGCCTGCCGATTCGCCGATGCTCATCGCGCCGCGGGTCGGGTGAAAGCGCAAGCCGACCTCGGCGGCGGCAAGGATGGTGTCATCCAGCCGTGCGCCATTTGGGAAAAGATAAAGATGATCAGAGGTCATCGTGCAGCCCGACAGCGCGAGTTCCGCAAGCCCGGTCTGGGTCGAGATGAACATTTCCTCGGGACCAAAGCGCGCCCAGATCGGATACAGCGTTTTCAGCCACCCAAACAAGAGCGCATCCTGCCCCCCCGGCACCGCGCGGGTCAGCGTCTGGTAAAGGTGGTGGTGCGTGTTCACGAGGCCGGGGGTCACGACGCATCCCTGTGCGTTCAGCGCCTGCCCGGTGGTTGACAGCCCCTGCCCCGCAGCAACGATCATGCCATCCCGGATCAGCACATCGCCGCGCACGATCTCGGCCCGAGCGGGGTTCATCGTCACGACGACATCGGCGTTCTGGATCAGGGTTTCAGACAAGGTGGCCTGCCTTTCAGCCGTTGTGCAGGTTGCAGGTGCGGAGCCTTCGGCGAGAGTATTTTTGCAAAGATGAAGTCAGGGCCTGGAAAGGATGGCCAGCGCAGCAGCGTGAACCTGTTGATTGGCCGCTGCAAGGACGCGGCCGCCGTCATGCGCGGGGCGGCCCTCCCAGTCGGTGACGATGCCGCCTGCGGCTTCAATCACGGCGATCGGGGCCTGCACATCGTAGGCTTGCAGACCCGCCTCGACCACCAGATCAATCTGGCCGGCTGCGATCAGGGCATAGGCGTAGCAATCGGTGCCGTAGCGGGTCATGCGGCACTGGGGTGCAAGGCGGTGGAAGGCCGCGCCATCCTCGGCGGTGCCGACCTCGGGGAAGGTGGTCATGATCAGACATTCGGACAGCGGGCGGGGCGGGCGGGTTTTCAGGGCGCGCGGGCCAAGAGGACCGCTCATTGCGGCGCGGCCAAATCCCCCTTCGAACCGCTCGCCGATATAGGGTTGGTCGATCAGGCCATATAGCGGACCGGTCTCGTCGCGGATGGAGATCAGGACGCCCCAGGTTGGGGTGCCAGCAAGGTAGGACCGGGTGCCATCAATCGGGTCAAGCACCCAGGTCAGGCCCGAAGTTCCGGAGGTCGCGCCGAATTCTTCGCCCAGAATGCCATCTTGTGGGCGATATCGGGCGAGAATTGCCCGCATCCGCTGCTCTGACAGTCTGTCGGCGACGGTTACCGGGTCAAACCTTTGGGTTTCCTTGTTTTCCGCAGTCAGATCTGTGCGAAAATGCAGAAGCGTTGCTTCGCGCGCGGCATCTGCCAAACGGGCCGCCACGCTGACGATGTCATCTTGTTCGGTCTTGGTCAGGTCTGCCATCGCATGCCACTCCGCTTGCGTCCCCCGGCGCTAGCCTTTTGCTGGCCGGGGGTCAAGCGGGCCGCGCAATCGGTCAGGCGGCGTTCGACAGCACGCGCGCCAGATCAAACAGACGGCGCCGTTGGGTTTCGGGAATGGCATAATAGGTGCGCACCAGTTCCAGAGCCTCTTTATCCGCCATGATGTCGGTGTTGGCGGCAGAGCCGGCTTCGCTTGCATCATCAATGCCTTCGAAGAAAAAGCTGATCCCCACGCCCAGCGTTTCCGCGATATTCCACAGCCGCGACGCACTGACCCGGTTCATGCCGGTTTCATATTTCTGAATCTGTTGGAATTTGATGCCGACGGCGTCGGCGAGTTGCTGTTGGGTCATTCCCAACATCCAGCGCCGATGCCGGATACGTTTGCCGACATGCGCGTCCACGGGGTGTTTCATTCTTGAAGGCTCCACTGATGTAAGTCACAAATGATATAAGCATAAAGCGTGCCAAACTTGGCAGATCGGCAGTTTTCGCGAAACTTTTTTACGAAAGGCGATAATCGGCACCAAACCTGTCTTTTTGGATATGTCCAATTATACAGGTGAAGAAGTATTTCCGTTGCCGGGTCCGGTTTCATCCACAAGGTTTCGCGGTTAACCAGGTTTCGCGCTATGCGAGTGTTTCAAAATGCAATGCATTTTGCAACTTTTAGGGAGTCATTTTTGCATTATGCAAGCCGTTCGCGCTGCGGTTGGCGTACACGGCGCGGATCATGTCGGCCAACGCCTCCACTGCCGGGCTGTGCGCCGGGTCCGCGACATAAAGATTGACCTTCATCCGGGCAAGATCGGGCAACAGGCCGCCGTGCGCTATGCGTTCCAGATAGGGAGGTTCCGATCCCGCAAGCACGGTATGCACCGCAAGATCGGCGCTGACCGACGCCTCGATCGCACGGGTACTGTCACTTTCCACGGCCATTTCCCATGCAATGCCCGCCCGGTCCAACGCGGCCTGAACACCCGTGCGGAAAATGCAGTTGTGCTCGTAAGCAAGGCGCAGGGGCCGGTTGCGCCAGACCGACCCGCCCGGCGCACCGATCCAGACCAGCGGCAGGTCGACCAGGGTTTCACCGCCCGTCCCCACTTCGTCTTCGGTTGTCAGGATCAGGTCGCATTCACCGCGCGCAAACTGCGCCTGCAGAACGCGCGTGAACGACGAAAGAAGTGTCACGCGCATCTTTGGGTAATCGCGGCTGAAACGTTGCAGAGCCTGCGGGATCGCGGGGTAGACGATGTCATGTGGCACGCCCAGCACAACTTCGCCCTCATAGGCGTCATGGGTCAGGCGGCCGAACGCCTCATCGTTCAGCGAAAGTATGCGCCGCGCATAGCCCAAAAGCTGCTCGCCCGCCGCCGTCAGCCCCACTTTGCGAGCAGAACGGTCCAGAAGCGGAACCTGCAGGGTTTCTTCCAACCGCTTGATCTGCATGGAAACCGCCGATTGCGTCAGGTTCAGGAACCCCGCCGCCCGGGTGACACCGCCCGCATCTGCGATGGCCATGAAAGACCGCAGCGCGGTCAGGTCCAGATTTCGCTTCATATCACAAACTTTGATTCTAAAAGTCAAAACCATTCATTTTCAAAATATGACCGAACATGGCATAAGGATCAAGCGGGAAGAACGGCCAGCCGGTCGCACCGCACCTGAAACCTGAAAGGAAAGACCATGTTCGCCTCGATTCACACCGCCCAGTTGACCACGCACCGCGTGCAGTCCGCAGGCCTTGTCGAGCGCGCCTTTGCCGCAGTATCCGCCATGCTGGTTCTGCGTCAGCAGCGCGCGGCCCTCGCCCGTCTGGATGATGCGATGCTTTATGATGTCGGCCTGAGCCGCGCCGAAGTGCTTGCCGAATGTGCCCGCCCGATGTGGGATACATCAACCGGCTTGCACCGCTGAACACGAAGGCGCGAAAAAACGAAGCTGGCGCAAAGGTTTTTCGTCAGAAATCCTTGAAATCGTGGTAGTGCTTCCCGATATGTCCAACAAGGCTGCCTCGCACACGCGCGGGGCAGCCAAATGAACTTAATCGGAGGCTCTTATGGCTGAATATCAAGACATCCGCTCGGTCGGCGCAGGTGCCCGGACAGCGGCCATTGACGAGGGCCTTCGCGCCCACATGAACAAGGTCTACGGATTGATGTCCGTGGGCATGCTGCTGACGGGTGCCGTGGCATGGGCAGTCGGCTCCAATCCCGAGCTTTTGCAGGTTTTTCGTGATCCGATCACGCTGAGGCCAAACATCCTGGGTTGGGTCGTGATGTTCGCGCCGCTTGGCATGTCGCTGTTGTTCGGCAGCATGATCAATCGCATCTCGGTCGCGGCTGCGAACCTGTTCTTCTACGTCTTTGCCGCCGTCATGGGTCTGTCGCTTGCGTGGATCTTCGCCGTCTTTACCGGCGTGTCGATTGCCACGACGTTCCTTGTGACGGCAATCGCCTTCGCTGGCTTGTCGCTTTACGGATATGTCACCAAGAAAGACCTGTCTGCGATGGGGACATTCCTGATGATGGGCGTGATCGGCCTGATCGTTGCAATGGTCGTCAACATGTTCATTGCCTCTTCGGCGCTGATGTTCGCGATTTCGGTGATCGGCGTGCTGATCTTTGCAGGTCTGACTGCGTATGACACGCAAAAGATCAAGAACGACTATCTGATGTTCGCGCATCAGGGTGACAATGGCGGCGAACTTTATCTTGGCCGGTCTGCCGTAATGGGGGCGTTGAACCTCTATCTCGACTTCATCAACATGTTCATGTTCCTGCTGCAGTTTCTGGGCAACCGCGAGTAATCTCGCCGACATGACACGAACCGGGCCGGTGGAAACACCGGCCCTTTTTCATGGCAGATCGCAGATCATCCGCACGGCCGGAAAGTCGATGCCAGGGCGCAGGGCCACATTGACCGACCCAAGATCGCGAAACCCGCAGGACGCATAAAACGGCACCGCCGTGCGCGTTGACAGGCAATCAAGCTGCACCATCCCCGCCCTGCGCGCCTGCGCTGTGACCCGCGCCATCAGCGCCCGCCCGATGCCGCGCAGATCGG